>JACCXG010000004.1 GCA_013697225.1 Acidobacteriota bacterium | reverse complement strand
GCCGCGCTGGAGCGCCGAGGCAAAGGGCACCTCCATCTCCCGGCCCCACTCCGGGCGTGCCTGCCCCTCCTCGTAGACGGAAATGCCTTCGGTCAACCAGCGAGGCACACGCTGGTTGGAGAGCTGGAGCGTGACCACGTGCGCCAGCTCGTGCCAGAGCGTCGCCTGCCATGAGAACGTGCCCGGCTCCCGCGCCCGCGGGGAATCCATCGTCACTACCCGTCCGAAACAGGCGCCAAGGGCACCGATCATTCCGGGCAGACCCAGCGTGCGCACGGCGAAATCGTCGTGGTTCGGAAACACCTCGATCAGAATGGGGCCTTTGAGGGTCATCTCGTACTTGGCTGCAAGCTGATCCAGCGCCTCGCGGGCAAGCGGAATCGCGTACTCCCGCAGCACGGGGGCCTCGTCGGGATGAAATTTGACAATGAGGTCGCCACTCTTTTCCTCGACGAACGTGTCGAGCGTGTCGAGCAGCGTCAGCAAGTTGTAGGTCACGCGATCGTACGGATCGTCTTTGAACGATCGCTCGAGAGCCCCGCGGGCCTCCGCCTCGTCACCGGTGCGCATCAGGTGCATCCCGAGGTCGGCGAACGCGCGGGTGTTCGTGGGCTCGAGCGCGATCGCCTTGCGCGTGAGCGCTACCGCCTCCTCGAACCGGTAATTGCGTGCCGCCAGATCGGCGGCCACGCGGTAGACCTCACCATACGAAGGATTGATCTCGAACACGCGCGCCACTTCCGCTTCGAAGCGGGCCGTGTCGTCGTGGACGTATGCGGTGGCGGCAAGCCATGCCCGCGCCTCGAGGTGCAGCGGATTGATGCCGAGCACGGTGTCGATCCGCTTGCGAGCCTCGTCGTAGCGGGATGCGTTGAGATCGAGCTCCGCGAGGAGCAGGTGCGCGTCCGCGAGACGGGCATCGATTTCGATCGCCCGGTTTGCAGCGGCCGCAGCCTCGGGGGGATTCTGGT
Organism: Acidobacteriota bacterium; assembly: GCA_013697225.1. Lineage (GTDB taxonomy): Bacteria > Acidobacteriota > Vicinamibacteria > Vicinamibacterales > 2-12-FULL-66-21 > JACCXG01. Next base: position 12,479 of record JACCXG010000004.1, on the reverse strand, counting down.
CCGCGAGCACCCGCGCGATACCTGCGTGCGCCGGAGCCCACTGCGCGTCCGCCTTGATGCTCGCCGCCAGCGATCGCATCGCTTCGACCTTGTCGTATTTCTCGAGGAACAGCAGCCCCCAGGCGGCCTCGATCGCCGTATCGGCAGAGGCCTTCGTCGCCGCACGGTAGAGGGCGTTCGCATCGCGGACGAGGCCGAGCGCATGCGCTGCCCGCGCCGCTCGGAAGAGCGCCTCACCGTCACCCGAGCTGTTTCGGCGGAAGACTTCGTCCAGCAGCCGGGCTGCGGGCTCCCTCCGACCGAGTGCCTGGTGAAGAAGGCCGAGCTGGAGGGCGGCCTCTCCCGCAGGTTCGCGCGACGCCGCAGGTTCGAGGATGCCCACCGCCTCGTCATAGCGTCCCCGGGCCGCCGCGAGCTGACCGAGCACGGCTGCCGCCTCGGGGTCACCTGGAGTGCGCGTGTTCGCGAGCGCCTCCGCTTCCGACGCCTTGCCGTGTGCAATGGCCCGGCGAGCCGCGGCGGTGAAGGACTCCGGGGTTGCCGGCGCCGGGGCTTGACCTGCGTACGAGGGGGGAAACGTTGCCCACGCGCAGAGATAGAGAAGGGTGACAAGGATGGGGCGGAGCCCCGCGAGGTGGCCACGATGGATGCGCATGGACGTCCAGCTTTCAAGCGATTATAGAACAGGGGTTTCCGAGGCTCCTTCCGAGGCGCGAGGTTGGCAGCTTACTGATGGGATCGGTGGCGCGAGCGGGACGCGCGCAGCGGGCAGCTCAGAACAAATCCCGCCACGTGAAGAAGATTGCCGCAACGAAGCCCTGAAACACGGCAAAGCCCGCCACCCAGGCGGGCACACTCCGGCCTGGAAGCACAATCGCCAGCGCGATGAAGATCGGAAAGAGGGTGGACGTTACGCGCCCGATCGACAGGGCGCCCCCCGCGAAGATTGGGGGCAGCAGATTCACCAGGACGAACGTTCCGTATGCAGCGCCGAGCCGCCGGAAGACATGCCACGCCATCACCAGGGCGAACAGGCCTGCCAGCGTGTTCATGGAGTCGTAGGGGACACCCTCGAACACCCCCAGGATCCCTTCGGTGGTCAGCCACTCCCACCCCTGCCTGATCGGACGAGTACCCCAGGCCCGTCCCCAGGCGCCGTGGATCCGTGCCCAGATAAACCAGACCCCGGTGAGGTTGTGCAGATACGCGGTGAAGGCCAGCATCGCCACGCCAGGCATTGACGCGACGAGCAGCCTGAGACCGAGAGGCTTGAGCCACGCCTGCAACGCCCCCGCGCCGCCCCCCGCGCGAATTGTGGGGATCACCTGCTGCAGTGCCAGCACTGCGAGCGGGATGGACACCAGGCAGCCGTTCGGACGGCTGAACCCGACGAGCAGCCCCCAGCACAACGCACGCACCCAGTCCCGCTGATGGAAGTGGTAGAACGCACCAACACATCCCAGCAGGAACAGCCCTTCGGTGTACGGAGCGTTGTAGAACACGGCGAAGGGGTAGCTGGCGAGGAGCAGCGGCGCATGCGCCGCCGCCTGCGGACCTCCGAAGCGGCCGGCGAGATGTGACAGGTAATAGAGCGCCCACGCGAACGCCAGCAGGGATACAAGGACGCCGGCCCAGAGCATTCGCAGCAGGCGCTTGTCGCGCGGCAGCGTGGGTGTGCGTGCTCCGAACAGTGAGCCGACCGGACGCATCAGCGCGGGCAGAGCCGGGAAGAACGCCGTATTCCTCTGCCGCTCGACCTGCCGATCCCGATCGTAGCCCCCCAGCGCGATGCCCCCGTACCAGCCGGCATCGAAGCGCGCCGGCAGGTTCCCGAGCGGATCTGACGAGAGTGTGAATCCCACCGGCCTGGGCGGGAAACCAATCGTGACCACGGCGAAGTAGGCCACGAGGAAGACGGCCGGGCGGGTGAAGGCAAACGCACGCACGGCAGCGGCAGCATGCGGCCTCGTGTCGAGACGACGGCGCCAGTCCGCGAGCGTACGGTGTATCCCGGAGCGTGGACACGCGGTGTGCCTGATCGCCAGCACCGCCGCACAGGCGAAAAGCCAGACCTGCGACGAGGGCAGCACGAACTGCGTATGGCGCAGGAGCAGGACACGTCCGGCCAGAGCGACATACAGCGCCAGGGCGAGCAGGGCAAGCGCCAGCGCGTCGAGCCCGCCCGCCCAGCGCGGAGCGGCGGGGGGAAGTTCGGGCGGGAGCGCGGAGCCCTCCCCGAGGGGCTGACGGTCTTCAGCGCTCACATCGTTCCATTGCCCGTTCTTCCACGCGGATGCGCGCAAGCATCAGCCCCCCGAAGACGAGGAGTGACAGCACACCCGTGACAGGGGCACGAGCGATCATGGCGATGCCAGCGAGCTCACCAGCCACACCTGCGTAGTTCGGGTGCCGAAGGAAGCGATAGGGGCCGCGGGTGAGGCGGGGGACGCCGGGCACCACGAGCACCCGGTAGGTCCACCGCGGGCCGAGCGTTGCCACCGCCCAGTACTTGAGGGCTTTGCTGACCAGGAACAGGGTGGCGCCAGCTACAGGCAGAGAGCGTGGCGCCGCACGCCGGGCCCACGACTCTCCGAGCATCGCGAGAAAGCATCCGGGATACGCAACCTGCATGACGCGGTAGACGTCGTCTGCCGGTTCCACCGCGCCTTCTGCACGCAAGCTCCGTTCGTTCCGCCGGGACCGGCCTGCCTCGAGCAGCATCGGGCCGAATGCCAGAAGCAGGAGTACTACACCGCGCCTCATGCCGCCGTCACGTCCCCGGCGTAGCGGATGATCCGGGAGAGCGGCCATGAGGACATGCGGGTCGCCAGCCCGGCAAGGCGAACGGCATCAGCCGATCCGGCCAGCCCCCGGAGCGCCCGGTTGAAGCGCCACTTCGCGGAGAACTCGCGCCGCCGGACCGCCGCCAGCTCCTCGTGGACGGAGAGATCACCCGTCTCGAGCGCGCGCAGCGCGTACTGTGCCGCGAGCTCGCCGCCACGCAGCGCGAAGCGCAACCCGTCACCGGTCATCGGGTCGATGAACCCGCCGGCGTCCCCGGCAAGCAGCAGGCCGGGCATTCCCGCAACGCCGCACTCCACAGCCAGAGGCCCGAGCGTCACGGGGTCCGTCTCCATTCTCGCTGTGCAGAACCGGTCCGCCAGCTCCGGTTCCGCGCGGACAGCATCGGTGAGCAGCCGGGGGCCGCTGCGCAGTCGCGCGCGGTCCGCGGTCACGATGCAGACGTTGGTCAGCCCGCCGCGGAGCGGAGAGACGCCGATGTACTGCCCCGGGCGAACGTGCATTTCGCCGCGGGGGCCCATTCCCTTGACATCCGTGAAATACGCCCCCACGGCCCACCGGCGCGGACGACGAGGATGCGCGGCCAGCCCAAGCGAGCGCGCCAGGCGTGATTCGCGGCCGTCGGCTGCGATGACCAACCGCGCGTCCAGGCGGGAGGACGCGGACCCGGCATATCGCAGCTGGAGGCCGGAAACGGCCCCCCGGCTGTCGCTGACGAACGCCCCCTGCACCACGGCCTGCTGATGGATTGTTGCGCCGGCGTCAGAGGCCGCCTGCAGCAGCTGTCCGTCGAGATTCCTTCGAAGCAGCGCGCGGCCGGTCAGCCCCGCTGGATAGTGGGCCTCCACACGCACGCCCCCCGGGCCGGTGACGAGCATCCCCCGTATCGGGAGGCCGTCCTCGGCAGCGCCGATGTTCAGCCGCCGCAGGACGCCGAGAGCGCCCGGGTTGAGCGTGTCACCGCACAGCTTGTCGCGTGGAAACGTCGCCCGATCGACGATGAGCACGCGCGCCCCGGCGCGGGCGAGCACGATGGCCGCCACGCACCCGGCGGGTCCCGCTCCGGCGATCGCGACGTCAATCATGAAATGCAGCCCCGGCCGGTCAGGAGCTGGCGCGCCCGAGCACCAGCGCGCTGTTCTTTGACCCGAAGCCAAGGCAGTTGCACAGTGCCGCCTCCGGCTGCGCGGCGCGTCCACGCAGCGGGAGGAAGTCCATGTCGCAGTCTGGATCCTGATCTTCCAGGTTGATGGTGGGCGGCAGGAAATCGTGTGCGAGTGCAAGCGCGGTGGTCACGACTCCCGCAGCGCCGCTCGCACCCTGCGGATGTCCGATCATCGACTTCGTGGAGGAGCCTGGCACACGGTCCGAACCGGCCCCCAGCAGCTCGCGAACGCAGCGCGCCTCCACGGCATCGTTCAACACGGTGGACGTGCCGTGGTAGTTGACGTAGCCGATCTGCTCGACAGGCCGGCCCGATCGTTCGACGGCCAGCCGCATCGCGCGGACGATGTGCTCCCCGTCCGGGTTCATCTGCACACGGTGGTAGGCGTCGCACGTCGATCCGTAGCCGTCGATCGTGGCGTACACACGAGCACCCCTGGCGCGCGCGCGGTCCTCGCGCTCGAGCGCCACCATCCATGCCCCCTCGCCAAGCACGAATCCGTCCCGGCCCCGGTCGAACGGGCGCGAGGCCGCAGCAGGTGCGTCGTTGTACCGCGTGGTCATCACCCGCATCCTCGAGAAACCGAAGATCATGCCGGGGGTCACACAGGCGTCGGCGCCGCCCGAGAGAATCACCTCGGCATCGCCGGCGCGGATGAGTGATGCCGCATAGGAGATGGCATCGGTCGAGCTCGTGCAGCCGGTCGACACCACATGGCTGATGCCGTGCAGTTCCAGGGCGATCGAGATCTCGCTCGAAATCATCCCGACGATGGAGACCGGGATGGCGTATGGGGTCACGCGCTTGGAGTCGCCGGCAAAGAATTCAAAATACTGCCGCTCGCCGACGTCGATGCCCCCTGCGCCGCTGCCCACCAGCACGCCGGCGCCCGGCTCGTTCAGTCTCAGGCCCGCATCGGCCCAGGCCTCGCGCGCGGCAAGAACCGCGATGAGAGACGCCCGTGAATACCGCCGGGGATCCGGACGTCCGCGCGCCCCGTCCCCCGCGCGCTCGAGGGCGATCTCGTCGTGCTCCGCGTCGAAGGGCGGGATGGGCGCCGCGACAGTACACGAAAACGCGGATGCATCGAACTGGGTGATCTGCCGCGTCGCGCTGCAACCCTCACTGACATGACGCCAGAACCGATCCCGCCCCACGCCGTACGGCGACACGACACCGATGCCAGTGATTGCAACCCCTACCCTGCCGTGATCGGCCATACCTGTATCTTAATCGCAGGCGAAGGGGAGCGGAATTCGACGCCCAACCGCCCAACCGCCCAAGGCCCAACTCCCAACGCCTCTAGCTCAACCCAATCGGACACTGGCCACCGGAAACTGGCAACTGGAAGCTGGAAGCGCCCACCGTGAGAGTAGACTGCTCCATCATGGCCGGCGCGGAGCGACAGTCTCGTGGCGCACTCCCCTTTGCCTCGGCTGGCGCAGCCCTCTTTGCCTTCGCACTGCTGTACTTCCTCTACGCCTACCTCGTCCGCTTTGGCACATCGGTGCCAGGGACGGTGTTCCCGGCCGTGCTGGTGAACGTGCTGCTCTTCAGCCTCTTCGCGCTGCACCACTCGCTCCTTGCGCGAGCCCGCATGAAGGCGCGCGTCCAGCGGATCACCGGGAGCACCCTGGAGCGCTCTGTCTATACGTGGATCGCCAGCCTGCTCTTTCTGCTCGTGTGCTGGGCGTGGCAGCCCGTCCCCGGCGCGCTCTACACGCTCAGCGGCCTCGCCGCGCTGCCAGGCTACGGGCTGCAGGGCCTGGGGATCGTGCTCACCGTACTCAGCTCGGCCCGGCTGGATCCGCTGGATCTTGCGGGCCTTCGTCCAATACTCCTTCAGCGCTCCGGCGGTGACCCAAGGCCGATGACACTCGAAACAGGGGGCTTCTACCGGCTCGTCCGTCATCCGCTGTACCTCGGCTGGGTCCTCTTCGTCTTCGGCGCCCCCCAGATGACGATGACGCGGCTCGTGTTCGCGTGCGTCAGCACGGCGTACCTGGCGATTGCCATCCCTCTCGAGGAACGGAGCCTCGTCCATGCGTTCGGCTCCCGATATCGCGAGTATCAGGACCGCGTCCGCTGGAAGATGGTCCCGGGGCTCTACTGAACGGCTGCGGGGTGGGCCCGATGGCCGGTGCTATGATCGCCGAATGGCTCCGCGCGATCAGCCCGAATCCTTCTCGTGCCCTTCCGGAGTGTGACCTCCTGCGATGGCTGAGACTCCCCTGACTCCCGCGCTCCCGTCAGACATGCCTGTCGTGCCGCTCCGCGGGGCGGTCGTGCTGCCCATGACTGTCGCTCCGCTCGGCGTGAGTCGCGCCGTGTCGGTCGAGGCGGTGAACCGCGCCCTTGCCGGCGACCGGCTCGTGCTCCTGCTCCTTCAGCGGAACGAGAGCGACGATCCGTCGCTCGACGATCTTCACCGTACCGGAACGGTGGCGGTCATCCGTCAGATGGCCAAGGCACAGAACGGGATGCGCGTCCTCGTGGAGGGTCTCGTTCGCGCGCACGCCGTGTCCCTGAGGGAGGAGGGAAGGGCCCTGGTGGCCAGCCTCGAGCCCCTGCCGGAGCCGGCGGAGCAGACGATCGAGACCGAAGCACGGGTCCGGCGGCTGCAGGAACTCGTCGACCGGGCACTCTCGCTGGCGACGGGACTCTCGCCCGATCTGAAGGCGCTCGTTGCGACGCTCGACGACCCGCTGCGGCTGGCCTATCTCCTGGCGAGCCTCCTCGACATGCCTCCCGGCGACAAGCAGAAGCTGCTCGAGGAGAACAGCCTCACGGTAAAGCTCGATGGCGTCGCGACGGCGCTCACACGCGAGATCGAGGTGCTGGAGCTCAAGGGGCAGATCCAGTCGAAAGCCGAGAAGGAGATGACCGATGCGCAGCGTGAGTACATGCTCCGCCAGCAGCTGAAAGCCATCCAGTCGGAACTCGGGGAAGGTGAAGGGGAAGCGCAGGAACTTCGCAAGCGGGTGTCCGATGCGACGCTTCCCGAAGCTGTCCAGGCCGCGGCGATGCGCGAAGTGGATCGTCTGGAGCGGATGACACCGGCCTCTCCCGAGTACCAGATGATCCGCACCTATCTCGACTGGGTGCTCGACATGCCGTGGAACCGGACCACGGAGGATCGGCTGGACCCCGTCGAGGCCCGCCGGGTGCTCGACGAAGATCACTACGACCTCGACAAGGTCAAGGAACGCATCGTCGAATACCTGGCAGTCCAGAAATTGCGGCAGGGACAGGAGCCGGCCGCCGGCGAAGGGGCCGCGCGGATGAAGGGGCCGATCCTCTGCTTTGTCGGGCCCCCCGGTGTCGGCAAGACGTCGCTCGGCCAGTCCATCGCGCGGGCGATGAACCGGAAGTTCGTGAGGATTTCCCTGGGCGGCATACGGGACGAAGCCGAGATTCGCGGCCATCGGCGCACGTACATCGGCTCGATGCCCGGACGTCTCGCGCAGGGGCTCCGCACGGCAGGCTCGTCGAATCCCGTGCTGATGCTCGATGAGATCGACAAGATTTCCGTGGGCATCCAGGGGGATCCGGCCGCCGCTCTGCTCGAGGTCCTCGACCCTGCGCAGAACCATGGGTTCCGCGATCACTACCTCGAGATTCCGCTGGACCTCTCGCGTGTCCTGTTCATCGCCACCGCGAACCAGTTGGGCACGATCCATCCCGCGCTGCTCGATCGCATGGAGCTCATCAGCCTCAGCGGCTACACGGAGGAAGAGAAAGTCCACATCGCCAAGATCTACCTCGTGCCGCGCCAGCGTGACGAACATGGGCTGCGCATGGGGCAGCTGGAGATCACCGATGCCGGGCTGCGGCGCGTTATCAGCGAGTACACGCGCGAGGCGGGTGTCAGGACGCTCGAGCGCCAGATCGGCACCATCTCCCGGAAGGTTGCGGCGCGCGTGGCGTCGGATCCGTCGCATTCCGCCATCGTGGACGCCGGCGACGTAGACACCTACCTGGGAGCGGCGCGCTTCCGTGGGGAGTCCGCGTTTCGCACCTCACGACCTGGCGTCGCGACAGGCGTGGCCTGGACAGAAGTCGGCGGTGACGTCCTGTTCATCGAGGCCGCACTCATGCCGGGCGGCGGCGGCAACGTCACGCTGACCGGGCAGCTTGGCAACGTGATGCAGGAGTCCGCACGAGCGGCCCTCAGCCACATCCGTCAGCACGCGGGATTGCTCGGGATCCCTCCGGAGTTCCTCACCAAGCAGGACCTGCACATCCACGTTCCCGCCGGAGCCATTCCAAAGGACGGCCCGTCGGCCGGGGTCACCATGGCTACGGCTATCGTCTCGGCCGCGCGCGGCGTGCCGGTGGAGGCAGATGTCGCCATGACGGGCGAAATCACCCTGTCTGGGCTGGTGCTGCCCGTGGGCGGCATCCGCGAAAAGGCCCTCGCGGCACGCCGGCAGGGTATCCGGACGTTCGTCCTCCCCGAAATGAACCGGTCCGACCTCGCCGAGCTCCCCGAGGAGGTCCGCGCCGACATGACGTTCGTGCCGGTCTCCACGCTCGAGGAGGTCCTCCGGGTCGCACTCCCGGCAATTACTCACGCCTGAGGATCTCCGGCGCCACGTGCCCGTCGTCTTCTTTTACATCTCCGGTCACGGCTTCGGCCATGCCGTCCGGCAGATCGAAATCATCAACACGCTGCAGGACCTCGCACCCGATCTCAACGTGGTCGTTCGCACGAGCGCCCCCGAGTGGCTCTTCTCGCGCACGGTGCGCAGGGCCTGCACCCGCCTGCCGGGGGAGACCGACACCGGCGTGGTCCAAATCGACAGCCTCCGGCCCGATCCTCACCAGACCATCGTGCGTGCCGCTGCCTTCCACGACACGCTGCCCCGGCGAATCGACGAAGAGGTCGCAATGCTCCGCAGGTATGGTGCGGACTTCGTCGTCAGTGACGCCCCGCCCCTGGCATGCGCTGCGGGTCGCGCCGCAGGGATCAAGTCGGTCCTCTGCGCCAATTTCACCTGGGACTGGATCTACGCTGATTACATCGCAGATTACCCGCCGGCTTCCCCGCTCCTGTCGAGCGTTCAAGAGGCCTACGCGTGTGCCTCCGCAGCCTGGCGGATGCCAATGCACGGCGGCTTCGAGACGATCGCACCAATCATCGACATTCCCTTCGTTTCGCGACACGCTCGATCCCCGCGCGCGGACACACGGCGCATCCTTCGCCTGCCGGCGGGTCAGCCGCTCGCCCTCGTGTCCTTCGGAGGATTCGGACTGCGCGATCTCCCGCTCGAGACGCTCGACTGCCTCCCCCACTGGGGCATCGTGCTCACCACCACAACCGATCCGCCAAGGCTTCCCGTCGGGGTGCACGCCGTCTCGGAAGCGGAAATGTACGAGGCGGGGTTGCGCTACGAAGACCTCGTGCGGGCTGTGGACGTCGTCGTCACCAAGCCAGGGTATGGGATTGTTTCAGACTGTGTGGCGAACGATACAGCCGTCGTCTATACGTCGCGGGGCCGTTTCCCGGAATACGAGGTCATGGTGCGCGAGATGCCGCGCGTGCTGCGCTGCGGGCATCTGGAGATGGATTCGTTCGCCGAGGGGCGCTGGAAGGCGACTTTGGACGAGGCGGTGCAGATGGCGGGACCGTCAGAGCGCGTGCGGACCGATGGGGCGCATGTGGTGGCCCGAAGCATCCTGGGCCACCTTGCCGTCAGCTAGAGGGATGCGCTCCTTGTTCTTCCTCTTCGAAGCGGCTACTTCACTGCCGTAACCAGGGACCACAGCCTCGGCACGTTCACCTTCTCGATCGAGATGGGCTGCAGCTGGGCTTGCGCGAGGAACGCCGGCAGATCGAGGTCGGACTTGAAGCCGATGTGAATCGTGAGGGGAGATATCATCCGCTCCGCTCTGGAGAGGAGTGGATTCGGGCTCAGGAAGTGGTTCAGGAAGACGATCCGTCCGCCGGGCCGGCAGACCCGGCGCATTTCCTGCGCAACCTTGACCGGGTCCGGAACGACACTGATGAGGTATGGCGCGTAGACAATGTCGAACGTGTCGTCGGCGAACTTCAGGTCGGCCGCATCCATCTGCAGCAGCCGCACCTTCCGCCCCTGCTTCCGGGCAGCACGCTCGCGAGCCTTCTCGAGCATCGACGCGGAGAAGTCGATCCCCGTGACGTTGCACTCCTTCGGATAGAGCGACAGGTTGATGCCCGTGCCGACGCCCACCTCGAGCACGTCGTCATCCGGCTGGAGGTCCATGCGCTTGAGCGCCTGCAGCCGGCCGGGGTGCAACGTCGGGCCGAAAAACAGGTCGTAGACCTTCGCGAGCTTGTCATAGACGCCCTCGACGAAGTCGTTCTCTACCGCGATGACCGAGAGGGCTCGCGTGGCGGCGTCACGGCCCGACACGGCGTCGTCTTCGTGCTCAGCTTTTCGTTCGAATAAGGCCATCAATTCTTCCCCGCTCCTGCCACTTCCGGGAGGAGACATACTGGCCCATTGCAAGCCGAGGACCGTGACGGCGTCCATGGGTACAGCCTCGCGACTATATCCCGCCCTGCTGACGAGGGGCAAGTCAGCTGCTTCTACAAACGCCGCGCCCTCGCGCCGGGCGTGCGCCCATCGGGTCAGACGGTGACTGCTGCCATGACCTCGAGTGCCGACTCCGTGGCCCCGCCCACTGTTGAAATCTGGATTCCCTGCACGAGCGGCCGCACGGCCGACACGAGCTCACGCGCAATCTCGAGACCCTCGGCAGCTGCCCGTCCGGCCTCTTCGGCCCGCCGCATCCGCTCGACCACCTCGGCAGGAACGCTCACACCCGGCACCTCGTTGGCCATGAACTCGGCATGGCGGAGACTCTCGAGGGGAGCGATCCCTGCCAGGATGGGAATGCGGACGTCCTCGGTGCGTGCCAGGAACTGCACCAGCTCGGCCGGGCCGAACAGCGGCTGGGTCACCGCGAACTCGGCACCTGCCTCGACCTTGTAGCGGAAGCGCCGAACTTCGGACTCGAGGTCGGGGGCGCCCGGATTGACAGCGACCCCGATGTGAAAGGCGGTCGGCTGCCCGATCGGCTGTTCGCCGATGTCATACCCGCGATTGAGGCGGGAGACGACGTTCGTCAGCCCGATGGAATCGACGTCGAATACGCCGGTCGCGTCGGGATAGTCCCCAATCCGGGGGGGATCACCGGTAATGATCAGCAGGTTACGCACGCCCATCGAATGCGCGCCCAGGAGATCCGACTGCATCCCGAGCAGGTTGCGGTCGCGGCAGGCGTAATGAAGGATGGTCTCGACCCCCGCCTGCTGGACGACGAGCGAGGCGGCAAGTGCGCTCATGCGCGCGCTTGCGCGCGGGCCGTCAGGAATGTTCACGAAGTCCACGCCGTGGATGTGCAGCTGCCGGGCCTGCTCGACGAGCGCCTCGGCCTGGTGGCCTCGCGGCGGCACCAGTTCCACCATGACCGTGAACACACCCCGCGTCAGCGCGTTGGCGAGCCGCGACTTCTCGCCGCGAACGATGGGCGCCACCTGCACGGAGCCGGATGTCTGTGCGGCGTCCCGCGCACGGGACGCCATGGCAGGCGCGCCGGCCGCCACAGGCGTGAGCGCCCGCACCGCATTCCTGATGTGCCGCACGTGCTCGGGGGTGGTTCCGCAACACCCGCCCACGAGCCGCACGCCGTTGTTGATGAAGCGTCTGGCGTACGACGCCATGTACTCCGGCGACGACAGGTAGATGTTCCGCCCTTCGATCTCCCGCGGACGGCCGGCGTTGGGCTGTGCCGAGAGCGGCACGTGGGCTACCCGTGCCATCCGCTCGATGGTCTCGAGCATCCCGGCGGGGCCAACGCTGCAGTTCACGCCGATGACCGTCGCGCCAAGCTCCTCGAGCTGCGGCACGAAGGCTTCGGGTGGCGCACCGTCGAGCGTGTTCCCATCCTCTTCGGTCGTCACCTGCGCGACGATCGCCAGGTCCGTGAGGCTGCGAACCGCGCGCACGGCGGCGGCGATCTCGTGGACGTCGTGGAACGTCTCGAGCACGAAGAGCTCGGCCCCCCCCTCGAGAAGCCCCTCCACCTGCTCGCGGAAGTAGTCCTCCGCCTCGTCCACCCCGGTCTTGCCCCAGGGCTCTATCCGTATCCCGAGCGGCCCGAGCGCCCCCGCCACCCATGCCTGCTCTCTGGCGGCCTGCCTCGCAATCCGGGCTCCCTGCGCGTTGATCTCCCGCACGCGATCGCCGAGGCCGAACGGCGCCAGCTTCACCCGGTTGGCGCCGAATGTGTTCGTCTCGATGATGTCGGCGCCGGCACGCACGTACGCCTGGTGCACCTCGGTGACAACGCCAGGCTGTGTCAGGTTCAACTCGTCGAACGAGCGGTTCAGGAAGATGCCCTTCGCGTACAGCATCGTACCCATCGCCCCATCGCAGACGAGCACACGACGTGACAATTCTTCGCGGAAGGGCGCTTTGGACATGTATGAACCCAGCGTGAGGACGCCTTACGATTTCCGCTCGTA
>JACCXG010000638.1 GCA_013697225.1 Acidobacteriota bacterium | reverse complement strand
TGGGCCACGAAGTCGCCCATGTAGGGAGTCTGGCCAGCGCGTTCGCGCAGGTGGTTCTCGAGCGGGGTGAGCGGGCAGATCCATCCGCCAAACTGGATGGCGACCCCCCAGGCGGCCGCGGGCAGGTGGAGCCATGCCGCCCTTGGCCACTTCAGGACGAACAGCCCGCCGAGCACGACGAACATCACGAACGCGAAGTGAACCACAAGGACGACATCCGCCAGAACGGCGTACATACCGGAACCTCCAGGTGCCCCGACAGGAGGCGGGCTGCTCCCCCCTCCACTTCACCAGTGTGCGCTGACCCTGTTGCGGTAGTGTACCCGCGCGATCTCTGGCCTGTCCTTCCGTCGCGGATCTTGTGACGAGGTGTCTGCCCTCTCCCTTCGTCGCTGATCTCCGCAAACTCCAGCAGCCGCCGATCCGTCTAATGGCAGATATGACGCGGCCCCTTGCGGTGGTCTGGGTCTGCGCGGCTCTGATCCACTCGGCCGCCTTTGCGGGCGAACAGGGCGCGAAACACGACACCGTTCCGACCGTGCAGGTCGTCCGCGCGGCGGCAGCGCCCGCCATCGACGGGCGCCTGGACGATGAGGTCTGGCAGGCTGCCGTGCCCGTGGCGGACTTCACTCAGCGCGACCCGGACGAAGGCAAACCGGCGACCCAGCGTACGGAGCTCCGGATCGCGTATGATGCCGCCGCGCTGTACCTCGGCGTTCGGCTCCACGACAGCGAGCCAGGGAGAATCGCCCGCCAGCTTTCCCGGCGCGATCAGAACGCCGAAGCCGACTGGTTCGCGATCCTCCTCGACCCTCATCACGATCACCTCACCGGCGCGATGTTCAGGGTCACGGCGGCCGGTGTCCAGGGGGACTCGATCATCTTCAACGACACATCAGACGACGATTCCTGGGATGCGGTGTGGACCTCCGCCGTAACGATTGACGAAGGCGGGTGGACAGTGGAGATGCGGATTCCCTGGTCCCAGCTCCGGTTCCCGGCGGCTGAGCGGCACACCTTCGGCATCAACGCCGTGCGTCACATCCAGCGACGCAACGAGCAGGTCTGGCTCGTTCACGTGCCGAAGACCGAAAGCGGCATGGCCTCGCGGATGGGACACGCCACAGGATTCGAAGGGCTTGCGCCGCGACGCACGCTCGAGATCCTGCCCTACGTGGTGAGCCGGGCGGAATTCGTTGCGCCGGCAGGCCCGGGTGATCCGTTCAACGATGGTGCGCGGTTGTTCGGAGGCACCGGCCTCGATCTGAAGTACGGGCTGAGCAGCAGCCTCACCATCGACGGCGCCATCAATCCGGACTTCGGCCAGGTCGAAGTGGACCCGGCGGTGGTGAACCTGACCGCCTTCGAAACGTTCTTCGAGGAGAAGCGTCCGTTCTTCATCGAAGGGGCGAACATCTTCAGCAACTTCGGCCGTGGGGGCTCCAACAACTTCTGGGGCTTCAATCGCTCCGAGCCGATCCTGTTCTACTCACGCCGCATCGGCCGCTCTCCGCAGGGAGCGGCGGACGGCGACTTCGTCAGCCGCCCGGCGGCGTCGACCATCCTTGGTGCGGCAAAGCTGACAGGAAAGACCCGGAATGGCTGGACGGTCGGCCTGCTCGATGCCATCACCGAACGCGAAAGGGCACAGACCGTCACCGGCGGGCGCGGCAGCCGCGTGGCTGTGGAGCCCCTGACCAATTACTTCGTCGCCCGTGTCCAGCGGGAGGTCGGCAGGCGCGGCGCCGTTGGCGTTCTCGCCACCGCTGTGAATCGCGACCTGGAAACGGCCGCTCTCCAGGACCTTCTTCCCGGCAGTGCCTATGTGCTCGGTGCCGACGGGCACCTCTTCCTCGACAGCAAACGGGACTGGGTCGTCACCGGCCGCATCGCGGGGAGCCGCCTCAACGGGAATTCCGCCGCGCTCTCCCGGCTGCAGCTTGCGCCGCAGCGCTACTACGCGCGCCCGGACGCGCACCACCTGGAGTTCGATCCCGGCAGAACGGTCCTGGGCGGCTGGACGGGCAGCGTGAACGTCAACCGGAACAGCGGCATTCACGGGTTCAATGGCGCGCTCTGGGGTGTCAGCCCCGGGTTCGACTCGAGCGACGGCGGCTTCAGCTTCAACGGTGACCGTGCCGGCGGCCACGCGGTCTACACCTGGAACAACCCGAAGGTGACGCGCTTCGCCAGGGAGCGTTGGTTCTCCGTGGCCAAGTGGTACTCGTGGAATTTCGCCCGAGAGGTCCAGGGGGACGGATACCACGCCTTCGGCCGGCTGCAGTTCAGGAACTACTGGTCTGCGTTTGGCGGGGGGTTCCTGCGCCGGGCTTCGCAGGACGATCGTGCCACACGCGGTGGCCCTTCGATGAGGCCTCCTGCCGCCGGTGGAGGTTTCTTCAGCGTGGCGAGCGACGGCCGCAAGCGGCTGTCCCTCGACTTCGATGCGGAAGTCGTCGCCGGCGGTGAGGGAGGCTCGTCCCTCTCCGGCAGGGTCAGCGGCCGCTATCGCCCCGCCGCCTCTCTCGAGATATCAATAGGCCCGGGCTTCAGCCGTGAGCGCGTGGGCGCCCAGTATGTCGGGACCTTCCTCGATCCGGCGGCGGTCCGGACGTTCGGCTCACGATATGTCTTCGCGCAGCTCGATCAGAAGGAGTTCAGCCTGCAGACACGCGTCAACTTCGTGCTCTCGCCAAAGCTGTCGCTCCAGCTGTACATGCAGCCCCTCGTGTCGGCTGGTGACTACGAGAGCTTCAAAGAGCTGGCGGGCCCGCGCACCTACACGTTCAACCGCTTCGGCGTCGACGGCGGCTCCCTTTCATACGATGTAGCGGGACGGCAGTACACGGTCACACCCTCGGATGGAGGGAGCCCATTCGCGTTCGGCAACCCGGACTTCAACTTCAAGTCCCTGCGGGTCAATGCGATCTTCCGGTGGGAGTGGCGGCAGGGCTCGGCCATGTATCTCGTCTGGACGGAAGCGCGCGAGGATTTCGCGCATCCCGGCCAGTTCACGCTCCGTCGTGATGTCGGCCGGATCTTCCGCGCGGCCGCAGACGACGTCCTCATGTTCAAGATCGCATATTGGCTGAGCCGCTGACGTCGTGACGCATGCATCTCCGCGCCGAACCTCGGTGATACTCTACCGTCCTCACGCTGGAGAAAGAGGACTGATGGAGTTTCCAATCAACAGGTTCAAGCAGGGGCTGCGGGAGGGACGGCAGCTCGTTGGCTTGTGGAGCAGCCTCTCGAGCGCGGCTGCGACCGAAATTCTCGCGGATTCGGGTTTCGACTGGATCCTGATCGACACCGAGCATGCCGCCAACGAGCCGCCGATGGTGGCCGATCAGCTGCGGGCAGCCTCATTGGGTACTGCGTCCCCCGTCGTCCGTCCGGCCTGGAACGATCCGGTCCTCTTCAAGCGCCTCCTGGATCTTGGTTCCCAGACCCTGCTCGTTCCTTACATCCAGTCCGCAGAGGAGGCAGCCCGCGCCGTCGCGGCCACCCGCTATCCTCCCCGAGGCAATCGCGGCGTCGCATCCGTGCACCGGGCCAACCGCTACGGACGGGTCCCGGACTACTTTTCCCGCGCCGACAACGAGATCTGCCTGCTGGCGCAGCTCGAGACGCGGACGGCGGTCGACGCGCTGGAAGAGATTGCCGCGGTCGACGGTGTGGACGGGGTGTTCGTCGGCCCCTCCGACCTGGCGGCGTCGCTCGGCCACGCCGGGAACAACGCACATCCCGACGTGCGGCGCATGATCGAGGACGCCTGCGGGCGTGCTCGAGCCGTGGGCACTCCAATCGGGATCCTGGCACCGGTCGAGAGCGACGCGCGCGCCTACGTCGATATGGGTTTTGCCTTCGTAGCTGTCGGCAGCGACATCGTCGTTCTGCGCAAGGGATGCGACGCCCTGGTGACGCTCTTCAAGGAATAGGCGCCGCTACACCATCGGGAACAGCCAGGCGCCCGCCATCGTGGCGGCGAGGCCGCTCGTGCCGTTGATCACGCTCATCGGTATGAGCACGCGAATCGCCTCGGGCTCCGTCAGTCCCCCCATCTTCGCGATCACCCAGAAGCCGCTGTCGTTCATCCACCAGATTGGCTTCGATCCGCAGCCGATGGCGGCGGCGAGCCAGACCGGGCTGAACCCGAGGTCTCCTGCGGCGGCCAGCCCCCCCAGTGCGCCGGCAGCGGTGATCATGGCGACGGTGGCGGATCCGAGCGCCGTCCGAATCAGGGCGGTGAGGGCCCACGCCAGCGGGAGAATCGGCAGGGAATAGGCGGTGACAGCTCCCTGCATCCACGGTCCGATGCCGGACTGCTGAAGGACAGCCCCGAACGCCCCCCCGGCGCCGGTGATGAGGATGATGTTCCCGGCGCTCGTCAGCGATTCCTCCACGGCTGAGGAGACTCCTTCGGCCTTTCTCCACCACAGCATCACCAGCGACAGGCTCGCCGCCATGATCAGCACGACGTTCTGCTCCGTGAGCCATCGAGCGATGCGCCACGGGCCAGCGGGATCCATCCGGGCCAGATAGCCCGTGTGCAGGGCGATCAAGACCACGGGCAGCAGGATCGGCGCGAGGGCGAGCCCCAGTGGAGGCAGCGCGCGCGTCTCCTGCGCCGAGCTCTCCTCGAG
>JACCXG010000634.1 GCA_013697225.1 Acidobacteriota bacterium | reverse complement strand
TCGGCAAAGCAGTAGCCGCCGAAGTTCATCCCGGCGAGCGCGCTGATCAAGGTCCGCCAGGGATACTCCTCCAGGAACAGGTCCCGCATGTGGACCTGCCCGATCTGGTGCTTCACCAGATCGAATGCCGGCCCGAATCCGCCGTCGAGCAAATCGGTCTGATTGGAATTCCAGCACACCTGCACGCCGGGGTGGTTCCCGGCGTGGTCCATGATCTTGCGGATGGCCGGCAACCGGGACGTCTGGGCGCCGTGCACTTCGAGCTGGATCGTCACCCCGTGATCGCGCGCGGCCGCGCCGCACTCGGCGAGCGCCTTGCCGATCTGCTCCAGGGTCTGTTCTTCCGACGCCCCCTTCGGGATGCCGTTGGGCCGCACCTTGACGCCGGGGGAGCCGATGTCGCGGGCGAGCACCACCCAGGCCTTCGTCTCGTCGATGTTCCTCCGGACCACCGCAGGATCCGCGGCGTGGTACTCGCAGACCGTCCCGAGGCCCCCGATCTTCACCGGCGAATCCTCGAACCGCTTCCGGACCTCCGCCCGTTCCGCGGGGGTGAGCGAGATCTCCACCCCGTGCTTGTGGGTCGTCCGAAGCTCGACCCCGTCCATCCCTACTTCGGTCAGGTTCTTGATGATGGTCGGGACATCCCAGTCGGTCGCGATGTTGTAGGTGACCGTCCCGAGCTTCAGGGGCGCCGCTCCTGCCGGCGTGGGCCCCTGACCCTGTGCAGCGGGAAGAACGGCCAGGGCAGGCAGCGCCCCTGCGCCCGCGAGGAACTCGCGCCTGTTCACTGCCGGCCGCTCGCGACGGGGCCCGGCATGGGCAGTGACACCGGGGCGCCGCTGCGCGCAGCGGCATAGATGGCTTCGACGAGCTCCACGCTCCTGCGTCCCTCCCGGCCGTCGCAGGAGGGCACGGTCCCGTTCTCGATGGCACGAAGGAAATCCTCGATGACGCGCTGGTGTGCGCTGGCGTCCGACACCACGGGAGAGGAGGCGTTCTCCGGCGGGGCGACGGCAGGCGCGGCCACCCTCACCGGGGCCGACCCGGAGCGCAGGTCGACGCGAATGAGCCGGTCGTCCTCGAGCACCAGCGTCCCCTCGGATCCGGTCACCTCCAGCCGTCGCGGGTAGCCGGGGTACAGGGAGGTTGCGGCTTCGATGGTGCCGAGTGCGCCGCTCGAGAACTCGATCAGCGCCGCAGCTGTGTCCTCCACCTCGATCCGGTGAACGCGGGTTGACACCGACGCCGAGACTTTCGCAATGGGACCAAACATCCAGGAGACCAGATCGACTGTGTGGATGGCCTGGTTCATCAGCGCGCCCCCGCCGTCCAGCTCCCACGTGCCCCGCCACGTGGAGCCTGAGTAGTACTCCGGCGGCCGGTACCACCGGACGCGTCCCGCAATCATCACCGGTGTCCCCAGGGCGCCACTGTCGATCATCCCCTTCATGTTCGCGACCGCCGGCCGAAGCCGGTCCTGGAAGAAGACGCCGAGCATCACGCCGGCGGCGTCGCAGGCGTCGATGAGCGCGTCAGCCTTCCGGGTGGAGATGTCGATTGGCTTCTCGACCAGCACGTGGATCCCCCGCCCCGCGGCAGCGATGCCCTGGTCGGCATGCAGCCCGGACGGGCTGCCGATCGCCACGACATCCAGCGGGGTGTGCGCCAGGAGCTCGTCCACCGTGTCGTAGACGCGCGCGCCGTAGGGTTGGGCGAGTGCACGCGTGCGCTCGCGGTTCGCCCCCTGGAAGGCGACCACCTCGACGTCTGGAATAGCGGCAGCGGCACGGGCGTGGGTGCCGCTGATGTTGCCCCCTCCGATGATGCCGATTCGCATGGGTCAGCGTCCCTCGCCGGCCGCGAACTTCTTGTGTTCGGCGCTGATCCGCTGAGGGTCCGCCTCACCGTTCAGGATCAGGATCCGGTGGCGGAAGGTGATCGATTCCCCTGGCTGCAGCGTCAGCTTGGCCTCCGCCGCCTTGGGGTCGAAGACCTGCTGCCCGAGGTTGTTGGCGGCAAAGAGCCCGTACCCTCTGGCGTGCCACGCGGTGGGATACCCGGGGTTCGACGGATGGTCGAGCATCGCCAGCGTCACGCGCTCGGACCCGACCGTGCCGCCGAGCAGCATCCAGGGACCCCGCGTGCCCCACACCGCGTCACCCTTCTTGCCGTCGCTGCCGACGTACTCGCCGGTCACCCCCTCGTTGGTGACCGTCTTTGCCTGTGGCTTGCCGGCGGCGTCGGTGAGGACGACAGGGGCCGGGGAGGGCTGTTCCAGCCCGCGCGCCACCCGGATTCCAAGCAGCCCTTCCTTGTTGTCTCCGAGGGTGACCGGCGCCTTGAGGGCCGTCAGCCGCGTAATCCGGTCAATCGTCCGGCTCTGCGCGTCGCCGGCAAACACGAACCGGGTGTTCTCGTTCAGCAGCGGCGTGCCGGTCGAGTCCACCCACTCCATTTCCACGTTCAACTCACCTGCGTCGCGGCCGCTCGTTGCCTCGATTATCCGCTTGTGGACGACGGTACCCATCTTGGCGGCGCGTTCGGCGGGAACGGCGTCGGAGTTGTTCCAGAAGTCCAGCCCGTTGACGTCGCCGTAGTTGAACCACAGGCCGACGTGGTGGGGATGATCGGCGCGCTCGTTCGCGCGCGGCTCCACCGGCCACCCGCGCGTGACCATCGTGCCCGAGGCCGTACGGAGCGGGAAGAGCGAAGGCTTCTTCTGGTCCCGGGCGTACACATAGGACGTGAACGGCTTCCCGTCGATCAGGACGTCGACCCGTGGAGCGGCAGGGTCCTTCACCACCTGGATGCGCGGGGTGCCCTGCGCCATGGCGAGAGCCCCCGCAAGGGCACAGACAAGCAGGGTGGCGGCGGCAGTCTTCGTGCGCATCACAGCTCCTCAGGACGCCGACAGCCGGCGGATCCGGATGTTCCGATACCAGACCTGATCACCGTGATCCTGCAGGAGGATGTGCCCCTTCTGGGGGGTGCCGAACCGCGCGACGTCCTTGAACTTGCTGTCCTGGATCGCCGTCTTCAGCGCGGGGCTTCCCAGCTCGTACTGGAGGACGCGAGTCCCGTTCAGCCAGTGCTCGACGTGCGAACCGTGCACGGCAATCCGCCCCTGGTTGAACTCACCGGCGGGCTTCACCTTGCGATTGGTGGCGGTCAGGACGTCGTACAGCGAGCCGGTCTGCCGCTCCTCGCCAATCTTCGCATCCGGGTGCCGCTCGTCGTCGATGATCTGGTACTCGTGCCCGACGGCCGAATCCATGTCCTCGAGCACGAAGTACTTCACACCGCTGTTCCCCCCCTCGGAGATACGCCACTCGAACGTCAGTTCGAAACGGTCGAAAGTATCCGTGGTGATGATGTCGAGGGCGCCACGGGTGTCCTTTCCGTCCTTCGCGGGCAGCGTCAGGAACCCGTCCTGCACCCGCCAGCGGGTGCCCGATGCATCCGGCTTCCGGTAGCCGCGCCAGCCCTGCAGTGACTTGCCGTCGAACAGGGTCGTCCAGCCGCTTTCGGCCTGCGCCATCTGAGCGGCGGCCGACGCCTGGAGGGGACCTGCAGACCAGGCCGCCAGCGGGAGCGCAAGGGCAAGACATGTGGTGGGAACGAAACAGGCTCGGTTCATGGCGCCACCTTCAACTCTCGTGTGATGAATTCCCGGGCGCCCGGCAGCCGCGCCCTTCCGTTTTCCCAAACTGCCACGTTATAGCACAAGGTTCCTCCCGTTCCGACTCATCGTCCGTGCTATTATCTGAGCCAATAGAAAGACTTAGAGCCATTCGCCATTCTTATGGGACGCAGGCCTGATTGACCGGCACCGATCGGCGGGACCGCGCACGCCGATCTCCGGTCGGGAACGCTCCAGAGGGGGATCGCGTGGACTTTTCCGCGCGGCTCCCGGGCGTCGAGGCGGCGATCCGCCTCCGGCTCACGCGCGCTGACGCCCTGGTGGAGATGATCCGCGCAGTCAATGAAAGCCTGGATCCCGCGCGCGTCGGCGAGGCCGTGCTCGCACGCGTGTCGGATCTCATCCCGGCCACAGGATGGCTGCTGGTGGCCGGTGAGCAGGGCGGGTCTGTCGAGAGGATTGCCGCGCGCGCCCTGCCACCGCTGTTGGAAGCCCCGGCACAGGCAGTTGGCGCCTGGATTGTGAGCACAGGGCAGGTGTTTGGCTCCCCCGATCTCCAGGCCGATCCGCGGCTCGCTGGAGGAGGCGGGCACCCGGCCGTCGCATCGATGGGCTTCCCCCTTGACTGCCGGGGCAGGACGATCGGCGCGGTCGTGGCCATTGACGAGCACCCGGCAGCCCGGGAACCGAAGCTGTCGGATGCCGCACTGGCGCTCTTCCGCCCGGCGCTGGAAACGGGCGCTATCGCCCTTCATACCGCGTTGCGGGTGCAGCGTGCAGAGGCCTTGTCGGTCACTGATGACCTGACGCAGCTCTACAATTCACGCTACCTCTCGCAGACCCTGCACCGCGAGACGAAGCGGGCCTCGCGGAGCGGACATCCGCTCTCGGTGCTGTTCATCGACCTCGACGGTTTCAAGTCGATCAACGATACTCACGGGCACCTGTTCGGAAGCCGGGCGCTCGCGGAGGCGGCAGCCCTCCTCCGGCTGAGCGCCCGCGAAACCGACATCGTGGCCCGTTTCGGGGGGGATGAGTTTTTCCTGGTGCTCCCGGATACCGGCCGCGAAGGAGCGGTCGCCCTCGGCGCGCGTCTCAGGGAGCGGATAGCGGGCCACCGGTTCCTGCGCGGCGACGGGCTCGACATCCGCCTCACCGTCTCGGTCGGCATCGCCACCCTGCCGGACGTGGCCTCCTCGGCCGAGGGGCTCATCCAGGCGGCCGACGAGGCGATGTACTGGGTGAAGGCGCACGGCAAGGACGGAACCCGCGTGGCCGGAACATCGGAATGATTCGGGATTTTCTTAGGAGCGCGCGTTGAGCCTGCGGTCTCTGTTTTCTCTTTTCTCGAGCGACCTCGCCATCGATCTCGGTACGGCGAACACCTGCATCTACGCGCGCGGGAAGGGCATTGTCGTCAACGAACCGTCGATCGTGGCGATCAACAAGGTGAACGGGCGGATCGAGGCGGTCGGCAAGGATGCGAAGGACATGCTGGGCCGCACGCCCGGCAACATCGTCGCGATCAAGCCGATGAAGGACGGCGTCATCGCCGACTTCGACATGACCGAGAAGATGCTGACCTACTTCATCAAGAAGGCCCACAACCGGAACGTGTGGGTGCGTCCGCGGATCGTCATCGGGGTGCCGTCGGAGATCACGCAGGTCGAGAAGCGCGCGGTCAAAGACAGCGCGTATCGGGCGAAGGCGAGCGAGGTCTACCTCGTCGAAGAAGCCATGGCTGCCGCCATCGGCGCCGGCATGCCCATCACGGAACCGTCCGGGAACATGATCGTGGACATCGGTGGCGGCACGACCGACATCGCCGTCATCTCCCTCGCCGGGATCGTCTACAGCCGGGCCGTGCGTGTCGCCGGCAACGAGATGGACGAAGCGATCATCGGGTACGTCAAGAAGACGTACAACCTCCTGATCGGCGAGCGGACGGCTGAAGCGATCAAGATGGAGATCGGGTCGGCCTTCCCCCTCGAGGAGCGACTGACGATGGAGATCAAGGGGCGGCACCTGATCGAGGGGGTCCCCAAGACGATCACCATCTCGGACGAGGAGATCCGCGAGGCGCTGGCCGAGACGGTGAACGTCATCGTGGACGCCGTTCGTGTGGCGCTGGAGCGAACGCCCCCGGAGCTCTCGGCCGATATCGTGGACAGGGGAATCGTGCTGACCGGCGGCGGTTCGATGCTGAAGAACCTCGACAAGCGGTTGCGCGAGGAAACGGGGCTGCCGCTGGCGATGGCGGAGGATCCGCTCTCGTCGGTGGTGCTCGGGGCAGGGAAGATGCTGATGGACTTCAACCTCCTTCGCAAGATCTCGATCGATTGAAAGCGGCCCGCACGCGGCGTGCGCGTCAATGCTGGACAACCTTCAACGCACGGGCGCCAGGCCCAGGACGGGCCTTCTGTTTCTCGCGGTCATCGTGGGCCATGTGATCCTGATCTCGTCCCAGGTCCAGTCGGGATCGGGCATGCCGGTGCTCGAGGCGGTCACGTTCGGAGCCTTTGCGCGGCTGCAGGGGGTGACTGCCGGCACCGTCCGGGGAGTCCGCGACAGCTGGAGCGCCTACGTGGACCTGCGCGGCGTGCGGGCGGAAAACGAAGCCTTGCGCAGCCAGGTCGACGACCTGGAGATCCGGCTGCAGGAGCAGCGGACCCTTGCGCAGCGAACCGAACGCCTGCAGGCGCTGCTCGACCTGAAGGCATTCGTGAATGCGCCGACTCTGGCTGCCGAGATCATCGCCGGGTACCCGAAGCGCGGGCTGCTCACGGTGACCATCGACAAGGGGTCGAGCGACGGCGTGACGGAGAACATGGCGGTCATCGCCCCGACCGGGGTCGTGGGGCGCATCATCGGGCCGGTGGCCTCCCACGCCGCGCGGGTTCAGCTGCTCATCGACACCAGCGCCGCCGCCGGCGCCGTGACTGAGCGGACGCGAGAGGGAGGGATGGTCGTCGGGCAGGACGGCGACCCGCCGCTGCGGATGGAGCTCGTGTCGAACCTGGCTGACGTCCAGCCGGGGGACCTGGTGGTGACCTCCGGCGCCGAAGGGATTTACCCGAGGGGTTTCGTCATCGGTTCGGTCGAGTCGTCGGAACGCGGGACACACCTGTACCGTTCCATCACTGTCCGCCCCTCGGCTAATTTCCGGGGGCTCGAAGAGGTTCTCGTGGTGCTGATCCCGCCACGCGCTGCGACTCCGGAGAATACGAGCGCAGCCGCGGGCGGGGGACCGCGATGAGAATCGCGTTTGGCATCCTGGCGCTGATTGGCGCGCTGGCCCTGCAGACGACGATTTCCGGCCTGACGCTGGGGGGCGCGAGGAGCGTGAACCTCGTCGTGGTGGCTGTCGTGTATGCGGCCCTGACGTTCGGTCCCGTGGCCGGCTTGTTTCTGGGAACCGCGGGCGGCCTCGTCCAGGATGCACTGGCCGGGGGGATCGTGGGCGTCGGCAGTCTGGCCAAGACGCTCGTTGGCTTCCTGGCGGGTGTGCTTGGCGCGCAGTTCATCGTAGCCCAGCCGTTTCCGCGCTTCGTCATGTTCGTGGGAGCGACCGCCCTGCACGAGGTCTGCTATGAGGGTCTCTACGCACTCGTCGAGGCCCGCCCCTTCCGGCTGCACTATCAGCCTCTGCTCATCCAGGCGGGGGTGAACGGACTGGTCGGGCTGCTGGCGTTCTTTCTCGTCGAGCGTATGCCCGGGCTGCTGCAGCGCCGGCGCGCACGGCGGGGCAGGTATTAATATCGAAGGGAGTCACGATGCAGGATCATCGACGCAGTCTCGCCCTTCGCCTCTCTGCGGCGCAGTACATCATTGCCGCCATCTTCTCGGCACTGGCTGTGGCGTTCTGGTTCTTCCAGGTGGCCCAGCACCAGAAGTACAAGGAGATCGCGGTCGAGAACCACATGCGCAAGCTGCCGCTGCCGGCGCCGCGCGGCGTGCTCTTCGATCGAAACGGCACAATCCTGGTCGAAAACCACAACACCTTCAACATCGCCCTCGTGCGGGAACAGTCGAAGGATGTGGACCAGACGCTGCGGATTCTGGCCCTGGCGACAGGTGCGGATGAGGCGGCCATGCGGGAACGCGTGAACCGGCGCCGCCGCGAGCCAAGCTATCGTCCGGTGGTGCTCATCGACAACGCGAGCGAACAGCAGGTGATCGCCGTCCATGCGCGGAAGGCGGAGCTCGGGTCTGCAATCATCACGCAGGAAGTCCCGACGCGGAAGTATCCAGCGAAGGACATGGCGGCCCACCTCTTCGGCTATGTGGGGCAGGTCACCGAGGGACAGTTGACGACCGCCGGCTACGAAGGGATCGAGGCCGGGGCCATCGTCGGGCATGCCGGCGTGGAAAAAGCGCTCAACAGCATGCTCATGGGGGCGGACGGCGACAAGTACGTCATCGTGAACAGCCTGGGGCGGGAGATCAGGACCCTCGAACGGCAGGAGCCCGTCGAGGGGCAGAGAGTCCAGCTCACTATCGATGCGGACCTGCAGAAGGCGGCCGAGGACGGCTTCCGCCACTTCGGGTACAACGGCGC
>JACCXG010000622.1 GCA_013697225.1 Acidobacteriota bacterium | reverse complement strand
GCCACCGATCCGATGAGCCGCGTCCCAGGCTCCCTGAGCTCGGCGCGCCCTTCCGGGGAGGCATTCTGCCCCATGACGGCACAGCTCTCCGCCCGTCCCGCTTCCTGGAACGCGCGAAGCGCACCCAATGCGCTCGGATCGTTGATGGCGCCCACCAGGATGTGTCGGGCCCGGCTGCCGCGCAGGTGCCGGCGGATCGCCTCGAAGCTCTCGCCCAGCTTTCCGTCACCGTCCACATAGGTGACCCGGCAGTTCTCCAGCTGAGGACAGATATCCTTCATGCCCACGAGCATACCGGTCAGCCGCATCTTGGGCAGACTGCCGGCCCGTTCGAGGGCGATCATCACGATCTCCTCGACCTCGCCGTGCCAGGCGCTCTTCGCCCAGCGGCCCAGGTGACGTCCGCCGATGAGCCCCGCCTCGTAGTTGTTGGCGCCGAAATACGTGGCGCCGGGGTGCGGCACCTCGAGCGCGATGAGCGGGATGTCGGCATCGCGGTAGCGTGCGGCCACTGTCGCGGCCACGTGCTCGTCGGTCTGGAACTCAATCACGAGGTCGACCTTTTCGCGAACCAGAATTTCGGCATTCCGCTGCGCGATCTTCGGGTTGTACCTGTTGTCCACGCAGATGAGCTCGACTCCCTGTGCCGCGGCAGCCCGCTGCAATCCGACCGACACTTCCTTCGAGAACTGGTAATCAGTGCCCTGCGCCGCGTAGCCCAGCCTGAAGGGCTTCTGCTTGAACGGACGAATGTGCGACCGATAGAGGTTCTCCCCGACCTTCTCGATCATCCCGCAACGCTCGAGGGTGTAGAGCAGCCGGAAGGCCATGCTCTTAGGAAGGCCGCTGCGCGCGGTCACCTCACGGAGCGGCAGCGCCTCACCAGACGTCCTGAAGGCGGACAGCAGTTGCGACGAGTGCACGACCGACTTGACCAGGTACGGGTCGCGGCCAGTATTGCCTTTGGTGCTCATGGTGGTCCCTGCCCTGCGACCCCTGGCTATTGCGGCATGCGCAACGGCCAGGAGTTTGCGGTCTCCGGACCGCTAGCTGAAATTTCTGTCGGAACAGGCATTTTTCCGACGCAACTGCTCCACGGTGCGAGCGGGACGCCGTGTTCTGTGGTGCGAAACAAATCGCCGCCAGTATAAACCACATGCGCGGGCGTGGACCCGCGCGCTGCGCGGCACGCGTGCCCGTCGGGCCCGTGCCTCCCCCTCCAGGCTCGACCCTCCGCCGGGCGCCGGATCGCGTCTGGTAAGATGCCGCCCGTCCATGCCTGCTGCGGCCCCACTGCTTCTTGAAGCCACCGGCATCGCGAAGTCGTTTGCGGGGGTGCAGGCACTGAAGGGTGTGTCCTTCGACCTGCACGCGGGAGAGGTGCACGCGATCGTGGGGGAGAACGGGGCGGGGAAGTCCACCCTCATCAAGATCCTGACGGGGGCCGAGCGGCCGGACACGGGGTCCATCACCATCGCCGGACAGCCCGTGGATCACATGGATCCGGCCACTTCACGCGCCCTCGGCATTGCCGTCGTCTATCAGCAGCCGTCACTGTTCCCCCATCTGACCATCGCCGAGAACATCGCGATGGCACTCGAACGGGGCGCCATCTGGCGGCGCGTGGACTGGCGGAGACGTAACAGTCAGGCAGCCGGACTCCTCGCCCGCATCGGTTCCCCCCTCGATCCCGAGCGGCCGGTCGACACGCTCAGCATGCCCGAGCAGCAGATCGTCGAGATCGCGAAAGCAATTGGGGCCGAGGCGAGGGTCGTGATCATGGACGAGCCTACGGCGTCGCTGACCGACCGCGAGGTGGAGAACCTGTACCGGGTCATCGCGCTGCTGCGCAGTCACAGCGTGGGGGTCATCTACATCTCCCATCGGCTCGAGGAGATCTTCGCGGTCTCGGATCGCATCACGGTCCTCCGGGATGGTCACACGGTCGGCACGCGTGCGGTCGGGGATGTCGATCGCGGAGAGTTGATCCGGTTGATGGTCGGCCGCGAGCTGTCCACGGTGTTTCCGAAGGCGGCGGTGAAGCCGGGGGAACCCGCGCTCGAGGTCCGGAATCTGTCGAACGAAGCGGCGGGGCTGCGCGACGTGTCCCTGATGGTGGCGCGAGGGGAAATCCTCGGGCTTGCCGGCCTCGTGGGCTCCGGACGCACACAGCTCGCCGAAACCGTCTTCGGTCTCACGCCGGCCGACGGCGGCGAGATCCTCGTGGGCGGACGGCCGCTCAGGGCAACGTCTCCCCGCGATGCAATCAGGGCGGGGATTGCTTACGTTCCTGAAGATCGCCGGCAGCACGGCGTCGTGCTCGACATGTCTGTCGCCGCGAACACGAGCCTCGCCAGTCTCGGTGCCGTTTCGCGACGCGGGATCATCGACCGTGCGGCCGAGCGCGGCAAGGCGCAGGAGTACGTCGATCGCCTGCGCATCAAGACGTCGTCGGTGCTGGCGGAGGTGGGTACGCTCTCCGGCGGCAACCAGCAGAAGGTCGCCCTCGCTCGTTGGCTCTCGACGAATCCTTCACTGATCATCCTCGATGAGCCGACCCAGGGGGTGGACGTCGGCTCCAAGGCGGAGATTCACGGGCTGATGCAGATGCTGGCCGAGCGAGGTCTCGGAATCCTGATGATCTCGTCGGACCTTCCGGAGATTCTCGGCATGAGCGATCGTATTGCCGTGATGCACAAGGGCACCATCCGGGGAGTGCTCACGCGCGCCGAAGCGACGCAGCCGGCCATCATGTCGCTCGCTCTCGACCCGGACTCGCACCACTGATCATGAGGAGCATCGGGCGCCGCGAAGCGTCGGTCCTGGCTGCAATCGCTGCGCTCGCGCTCGTTCTTGCGGCGGCCGCCCCCGGCTTCTTCGCCCGCGACAACCTCGGCGATCTCTTCCTCGCCAATGTGCCCGTGCTGATCGCGGCGCTCGGCATGACCCTGGTGATCCTCACCGGGCACATCGACATCTCGGTCGGGTCGGTGTTCGCGATCTGTGCCGTGGCCTCGGGCCTGCTGGCGAAGGCAGGCGTGCCGATGCCGCTCGTGGCATTGGGGGCCTGCGCCATCGGCGGCCTCCTCGGGGCGCTGAATGGCGCCTTTGTCGCCTACCTCCGGATTCCCTCCATCGTGGTCACGCTGGCGACGATGGTGGCACTGCGTGACGCGTTGCGCTGGACGACGGGCGGCGCGTGGGTGCAGGAACTGCCCGCCGGGTTCCAGTGGCTCGGGACAACTCAGTCGGTGTATCCCGTGCTGGTGGCAGGGCTGGTGATCATTCTTCAGGTGGCGGTCTCGTGGGGCCTGCGCAACCTGGCGGCGGGGCGTGCGGTGTACGCAACAGGATCGAGCGTGGACGCGGCCAGGCTTGCCGGCGTGCGCACGTCCCTCGTGACGTTCTCCGTCTTCGTGGCGGCCGGGGCGTTCACCGGCCTGGCGGCGGTGGTGAACTCGGTTCGATTCAGCCAGATTCCCAGCAATACCGGAATCGGTCTCGAGCTCAACGTGATTGCCGCCGTTGTCGTCGGCGGCACCCTCATCACGGGGGGGCGAGGCACGCCCGCGGGGACGCTGCTTGGCGTCGTGCTGCTTGGCATGATCGGCCCGGCGCTGACGTTCATGGGCGTGAGCCCGTACTGGGAACGGGCCATACAGGGAGGAATCATCCTCACTGCCGTTGCCGTGGATGCCGTCAGGCCACACGTGATGCGGGTGCGATCGTATGCCTGACGAGGGGAGACGTTCCCGACTCTCCCGTGTTTCGGTCCCGCTGTCGCGGAACGAGGGGATCCTGCTGATTGCCCTCGTCGCCCAGATCGCGCTGTTCTCACTGATCGCGAAGAACTTCGCCACCGTCGGTAGTTTTTTCGAGATCAGCCGGCTGAGCGTCGAGCTCGGGCTGCTCGCGGTGGCGCTGACGCCGATCATCATCACCGGGGGGATCGATCTGTCCGTCGGCGCGATGATGGGGCTTTCGGCCGTCCTGTTCGGCCTCGCCTGGCGCGACTGGGGGCTGCCGATTCCGGCCGCCGCGATGGTGAGCCTGCTGGCCGGTGGCATTGGTGGCGGACTGAACGCCGTCCTCGTCGCCCGCCTCGGCATCCCCCCGCTCATCGTGACGCTGGGTACGCTTTCGCTGTTCCGCGGAATCGCCGAAGGGATCACGCACGGCGCGACAAATTACACAGGCTTCCCACCGGCCTTTTTGCAGCTTGGTCAGGGTTACCTCTGGGGAGTGATCCCCGCGCAGCTGCCGGTGTTTGCGGTGGTCTTCGCGGCGTATGCCGTGCTGCTGCACCGGTCGGTCATCGGCCGGGCCTTGTACGCGATCGGGTTCGGCGCCGCGGGGGCACGATTTGCCGGTATTCCGGTGGTTCGCCGGCTCGGTCTCGTCTACCTCCTGTCGGGCCTCGTGTCGAGCCTGGCGGGTATCATCTATGTCGCTCACCTGGGGCAGGCACGATCCGATGCGGGTGGCGGCTACGAGCTGGATGCGATTACAGCGGTCGTGCTCGGCGGGACATCGGTGTTTGGCGGCCGGGGAACGCTTGGCGGAACGCTGCTCGGGTTGTTTGCGCTGGCCGTGCTGCGCAACGGCCTGAGACTGGCCGCGCTGCCGTCGGAGCTGGCGGGAGTGCTCACGGGGGCGCTGCTCCTGGCCACCATTGCGATGGACCGCTGGCGTGGTGCGGGGCGGCCTCTCGCGCGGGTACACGTTGATGAGGAATCAGACGTGAAGAACAGTCAGGTGGCCGTGCTCTGCGCGGCAGTGATTGCAGGCTCGCTCATCGTGGCGAGCACCAACGTGTGGCTGGTGCGGTCCATCCTGCCGGCCATTCCCTCAGCGGACGGGCAGGCCGCAGGGCGGGTGCCGGCCGGTGGAGGCCGGCCGGTGATCGCGATGATGCCCAAGGCAAAGGGGGATCCGTACTTCGTCAGCTGCCGCGTCGGTGCCGAGGAAGCGGCAAAGGAGCTCGGGGCGGAGTTGATCTGGGACGGGCCGACAGGGCTCGATGCGGCACGGCAGAACGAGGTGATCGAGAACTGGATCACCAGGCAAGTGGACGTCATAGCCGTTGCGGTCGAGAATCGCGCGGGCATCTCCACCGTGCTGCGCAAGGCGCGCGAGCGGGGCATCAAGGTCCTCACCTGGGACGCCGACGCCGAACCGGACGCCCGCGACTTCTTCGTCAACCAGGCGACGTCCGAGGGCATCGCGAACACATTGACCGACGAAGCCTCGCGGCTGCTCGGCGGAACCGGGGAATTCGCGATCATCACCGGCGCCCTCAGCGCCGCGAACCAGAACGAGTGGATCGCGTTCATCAAGAAGCGTGTTGCCGAAGCGCATCCCGGCCTGACCCTTGCGACGATCCGGCCGAGCGACGATGACCGGGACAGGGCCTTCTCTGAAACGCAGACGATCCTGCGCGTGAATCCCGGCGTCAGGCTGGTCATGGCGATCTCGGCGCCGGCCGTCCCGGGGGCAGCCGAAGCCGTGCGGCAGGCAGGGCGGAAAGACGTGCACGTGATCGGCCTGTCGCTGCCGAACATCAACAAGCCGTACGTGCACGCCGGCTGGGTGCAGACGGTGGTCCTCTGGAACACAGGCGACCTCGGCTACCTGACCGTCCACGCGGGCGTGCAGCTGCTCCGCGGGTCGCTCTCGCCGGGAGATGACGAGATCGAGGCAGGGCGGCTCGGGCGATTGCAGATCCGCGAGAACCAGATCATCCTCGGGCCGCCGTTGAAGTTCACGACCGCCAACATCGATCAGTTCGACTTCTGACGCCGGGCGGCCGGCACATCATCGAAGACACCAGCCTAAAAAATGGGCACCGGGGGAGTTGAGCGTGGCCAGCCGGTACGTGGCACTGCTGCGGGGGATCAATGTGGGACGCGCCAAGCGCGTGGCGATGGCGGACCTGCGCGCGGTGCTGGAGGGGCTCGGCTACAGTGACGTCCGCACGCTCCTGAACAGCGGCAATGCCGTGTTCACCGCGCCCGCGGTCATCAGGGGAGACGCCGGAGGCAGAATCTCGAAAGCCCTCGCGGAGAGGGTGGGCGTATCCTCGCGGGTGACCGTCCTGACCGCGGCAGAACTCGCGGCCGTCGTCCGCGAGTTTCCCTTCGAGGGGATCGCGACGGACCCGACCCGCACCCTCGTCGCATTCCTCGCCGACCCCGCGGACCGCACCAGGCTCATGCCGCTCCTGAAGAAGGACTGGGGCCCGGATCGGCTGGCGATTGGGACACGTGTCGCCTACATCTGGTGCTCCGAGGGGATCCTCGCAAGCCGGGCACTGGAGGGACTCGGACGTGAGCTGGGCGAGGGTGTCACAACGCGCAACTACGCCACCGTCACGAAGCTGGACCGGCTGGCTTCAGGCAACTGAGGTATCGTGAGGACCGTGATGATCTCGAACGCGCTCCGACCCGTCCTCGCTGCCGTACTGCTGCTCGCGGCCCTGTCCGCGTGCAACAGATCCGCACCCCGTGAAGAAGGGGATGAACCGCCCCAGCCGCCGACTCCCCCGCAGGCGCCCGCTCCTCCCTCGCCGGGCGGGCTCCGGCTGTATGTTTCGGACGAGACCGGCGGCGCGGTTGTGGTTGTCGAGCCGGACGCATCGAGGGTGGTGGAGCGCATTTCCGTAGGCAAGCGGCCGCGCGGCATCGTGCTCTCCCGCGATGGCCGGCAGCTCCTTGTTGCACTTTCCGGCTCCCCGATTGCGGGCCCCGGTGTAGACGAGTCGAAGCTTCCGCCGCCAGACCGCGAGGCAGACGGGATTGGAGTCGTGGATCTCGAAACCCGGGCCTTGCTGCGGACCTACCGGAGCGGCCAGGATCCGGAAGCTTTCGACATCTCCCTTGACGGTACGAAGGTGTATGTCTCGAACGAAGACGCGGCCGAAATGTCCGTCCTGGACCTGACGAAGGGAGAGGTGACGCACCGTGTCCACGTGGGCGAGGAGCCGGAAGCCGTGGCCCTGCGACCCGACGGGCGTGTCGTGTATGTCGGTTCCGAAGCCGATAACGAGGTGGTAGCCGTCGACACGACAACAGTACAGATCGTCGGCCGGATCAAGTCAGGCGCACGGCCGCGCGGCATCCTCTTCAGTCAGGACGGATCGACAGCCTTCATCGCAAACGAGAACGACGCGACGATCACCGTCGTTGACGCAAACCGCCACACGCCGACTGCCTCGATCTCGATACCCGCCAAGGAGGGAGGTCCTTCGGTCCCCCGCCCGATGGGACTCGTCCTGTCGCCGGACGGCAATCACCTCTACGTGTCGCTCGGGCGTGCCAGGTCCATTGCGGTCATCGACACCCGCAGCCGTCAGTTCGTCCGCTCCATAGAGGACGTTGGCACCCGCCCCTGGGGGATTGCGATCAGTCCCGACGGCAGGCACCTGTACACCGCGAACGGCCCGTCCGCCGATGTGTCGGTGGTGGACGCCGCGCGCGGCACGGTCGAGAATCGGATTACCACCGGCGGCAGCCCGTGGGGCGTGGTCGTCTCCCCGGCCCCTCGATAGATCTGGGAAGTCTTCGATGCCGTTGCTGCCGCTGCTCATGTTCGTGCTGGGAGCCTCCCTCCAGCCGGTCCCGGTCTCCCTCACCGGTGTCGTACGCGACCCGTCCGGCCAGGTGGTCCCAGGGGCCACCGTCATCGTCCGCTCCGCATCGGGAGCCGAAGGGCAGGCAACAACGGGACCCGATGGCGGGTTCGCCCTCACCATTCGCGGCGGCGGCGAAGGTGCAGAGCTCACGGTGATCGTCAGGGCATCGGGCTTTGCGGAAGTGCGGAGGGTTGCCGCAGCTTCAGGCGGGGCCCAGCGGGTTGACGTGGTGTTGCAGCCTGCGGGGCTTGCCGAGGCGGTCACCGTCACCGCGACACGGACGGAGCAACGGCTGCGCGACGTGCCGGCGAGCGTGAACGTGCTCACGCGGGAAGACATCCGGCGTTCCCCGGCGCTGGTGGCCGACGATCTGCTTCGCCAGGTGCCCACCTTCAGCCTGTTCCGCCGGACCAGCAGCCTGGCCTCGCACCCGACGGCGCAGGGCGTGTCGCTCCGCGGCATCGGCCCCAGCGGCGTGAGCCGCACGCTCGTGCTTCTCGACGGCGTGCCCTTCAACGACCCGTTCGGCGGATGGGTGTACTGGACACGCGTGCCGCTTGGAAGCGCGGACCGCATAGAGATCGTGGACAGTTCGAGCTCGAGCCTCTACGGCAACTACGCCATGGGGGGCGTCATCAACATCATGACGGCGCCCGCGTCTCGCCGTACCGTCGACGTCGGTGCGCAGTATGGCAGCCGGAACACGCCGAAGCTCGACTTCCGGGCGAGCGACGTGTGGGGCAACCTTGGCCTGGTCCTCGACGGCGCCCTGTTCGACACGGACGGCTATCCGATTGTGGTGGGCGTCAACCCGGCGGGGATCCCCGAGCGTGGGGCGGTCGACAAGAACGCCTCTGTTAATTTCCAGAACCTGAATGCCAAACTCGAGTACTCGCCTTCGCCCGGCGTACAGACATTCCTCCGTGCAGGCTGGTTCCATGAGGACCGCGTCAACGGCAAGGAGAGCACGATCGATGGCACAGACGAGGCGAACAGCACGCGCTGGGCCTCGGCCAGCGCGGGCCTGCGTGTTCGTTCGGCAACGCGTGGGGACTTCCAGGCGAGCCTCTTCACGGACGTCGTGCGGTTCCGCAGCAATTTCCTGGCGGTGCCCGCCGCCACACCACCGCGCAGCATCGGCCGGATGACGCTCGACCAGACCGTTCCGAGCAGGGCCGCCGGGGGGATGCTCCAGTGGTCGCGATCGGCACGAGGCCGGCAGTTCTTCACGGCCGGTGTGGACGGGCGCTGGGTGGACGGCGACAGTGAAGAGAACGGACTCGACCCCGTGACCGGTACCCGTGTGACCATCAGGAGAGTCTCCGGCGGTACGCAGCGCAGCTACGGGCTCTTCGTGCAGGACGTCATTGCCGTTGCTCCTCGTCTGACGCTGACGCTTGGTGCGCGCGTCGATCGCTGGCGGAACTACGACGGCCACAATCATGAAGTCGACGTGGCATCCGGGCTTCCCACCGCAAATGACGTCCCCTCCCTGCCGGACCGCGACGACACGGTCGCCAGCCCGCGTGCCGCCGCGCATTACAGCCTGAACGACAGGATCAGCTTCTGGGGTGGGCTGGGGTGGGGCTTCCGCGCCCCCACCCCGAACGAGCTGTATCGGCAGTTCCGCGTCGGCACCGTCCTCACGCTGGCGAACAACCAGCTTGGTCCGGAACGGCTTACCGGCGGTGAGGCAGGCGTGACGGTGATCCCCGCCCCTGGCGTGATGGTGCGCACGACCTGGTTCGACAACCGCATCAAGGATCCCGTATCGAACGTGACGCTCATGGCCGCGGGCGCGAACGTCACCCAGCAGCGGCAGAACCTCGGGAGAACCCACGTCAGGGGCATTCAAACCGACGGCGAGATCCGGGTGGGCCCGTCCTGGCGTTTCACCGGCGGGTACATGTACGAGCGCGCGCAGGTCACGCAATTCGACGCCAACCCGATCCTGGTGGGGAGGTTCCTGCCGCAGGT
>JACCXG010000608.1 GCA_013697225.1 Acidobacteriota bacterium | reverse complement strand
TCCTCACGCCAGAGCAAGGGCTGCCCCGGAAATCGGTACGCGAGGAAGACATCGAAGGGATCGCCTGTCGCGCCGGCGACCAACGCAAACGTGACCGCGACCCCGCCGGCGGAGGCCAGGGCGGATCGCCTGGAGACACCTGGGGCCACCAGGAGCACCAGCAGACCCGACGCGACAACGAGTCCGCAGACGATGACCAGGCTGGCGCGGGCACCGAGGAGAGGGAGCAGCAGAAACCCGGCGGCCAGGGATCCCAGGATCGAGCCTACGACGTTGACCGCGTAAAAGAGCCCGATCCTCCCGGCCACGCGATCGGCCGCGCCGGGGCCGCCGAGCGTCCAGAGGTGCATGCCGACCGGAAAGGCCGCCCCGAACAGCAGCATGGTCGGGAAGATCGTGACGAAGCTCGTGACGAAGAGCGGTGTCAGGTAGGCCGGCATCACCAGCTCCATCCAGGGCCCGACCTGCGCCGTGAGATCCACGCTCCGCATGAGGGTCCAGAATGAGCCGAGCGCGGTGAACGCGGCGGCGATCTCCAGCACGGCGAGCACTGCCACCCAGTTCCACCGCCGCGACAGCAGCGGAGCGATGAGCCAGCTGCCGATGGCAATGCCGGCGAGCACCGTCGACAGCATTGCCGCAAAGGCGTAGACCGTGGGCCGGATGAGCAGCACGTTGCTCCGGAACCAGATCACTTCGAGAGCCAGTGACGCGAAGCCGGATATCCCGAACACCGCAAGGACCACGCCTCGCGTGCGGCGCGGCAGCCATGCGGGTGACTCACCCACAGGTGCGCCGGCTGCCGCCACCGGGCTTCCGTCAGGCCGGTGCCGCGTCTGGATTCGCAGGCCCAGCGCCGCGGCTGTGGCAGCAATCCCCAGATTGACAGCCGCCGCCACCGCAAAAGTTCTCGAGATGCCCAGCACCGGAATCAGATACAGCCCGGCGGCCAGGGTGCCGGCGATGGCCCCGGCGGTGTTCGTTCCGTAGAGAAGGCCGAGCCGGAGTCCGAGCGTGTCGATCCGGAAGAGAGACGACCGGATGACGAGCGGCAGCGTGGCCCCCATCAGCGCCGTCGGCACGAGCAGGACCGAAAACGACATCAGAAACCGTGCGAGGGTGAGGGCCGGCACGCTGCCGGGGAGCGAGGGTGACACGACGGCGTACGCTCGCTGAAGCCCGTCGAGGGCGGCCGGGGTCGCGAGGGCGGAGAGGGCAATCAGGCACTCGGCCGCGGCAAACCAGAGCAACGGCCGACGCAGACGATCGGCGAGGCGGCCTGCGGCAAAACTTCCGAGCGCCAGGCCGGCCATGAAGCTGGCGAGAACAGTGCTCGCAGCATAGACGGTCACGCCAAACACAAGCCCCAGCAGCCGGAGCCAGAGCACCTGATAGACGAGGGCGCTCAGGCCTGAGCAGAAGAACAGCGTCGCTAACGCGGGCAGCAGCCAGCGGGGCGCCTCCTCCTCGGATGGATCCGTGGTGTGGGCAGCCTCGGAACGGGGCAGGTCAGATGGACGGGGGGCAGACATCGCGAATGGTCAGTCTCCTGGTGCGGCCTGCGGCCGCAGCCGGTATACACGGTCGCCGTCCTCTTCACGTACGAGCTCCAGCCAGTCGCTCTGCTGCGCCAGAGCGGGCTCGACGGTGGCCCATTCCTCGCGCGAGTAGAGCCTCGGGTGAACGACGACGAACGTGACGCCGATAGCGGCCAGGCGCCGGAGCACGTCGGGCTCGGGAAACGCGGTGAGGCGATCGAAGAGATCAATGTGGAAGGGGGTCCGGAGGCCGCTGTGGCCGTTCACCGTCCTCTGCCAATGCGCCATGGAGTGCAGCATGTAGATGCTCTGCAGCCGTTCGTACGTGGTGGTTGGCACCTCCGCCACCACGAACGGCTTTGGCTGGGTATCCAGCCAGCGGTCTACGGCGGGAATCTCCACCCGGGTCGGCCGGATGCCCGGGAGCGGAATGGTCAGGAACTCGGCAAGCATGAGGGCACCGACCACGATTGCCGCAACCACACGGCGGCGGGGGCCGAGCCGGGCCGTCAGGGACTGAAAGCCGAACGCCGCCAGAACGGCCAGCGCGAGCGTGCCGAGCAGCACGAACCGCGAAGGCACTCGAATGAAGTTGAACCCCGGGAGGTGATAGACGAGCGGCCAGAGGCCAATCGGAGGACCTGCGGCAAGCAGGACGCAGAGCAGAAGCAGGAGCCCGTAGAAGAGCACCGGGTTGCGCCGCCACTCTTCGCGGCCCGTTCGTCCCGGGCGTTCCGCTGCCGGTCCTTCCCGAGGATCCGAATACTCAGGGGCGGGCGTGCGTTGCGTGACGCGGGACTGCCCGCCAGAACCGGACACGAGTGCTGCCGCCGCCAGCAGCAGGGGGAGAAACCCGGGGAACAGCCAGGCACTTGCACGCTCCACTATCTCCGCGTCCGGGAGCTTCGACAGCAGCCAGAGGTGAAAGATGGAGGGGGAGGCAAAAAAGCTTTCGACCGAAGGCGCCCAGTTCAGCAGCGTGCGCCGAAGCCCGTGGCTGACCTGGACGTCGTGATACGCGGGGAGAATCACCACCGCGGCAAGGAGCAGCAACAGCCCTGAAATGCCAAGGTCGTGGATCCGGCGGCGGACCGCCAGCGGTTCACCCAGCGCGAGGCGGAAAACAACGAAGCAGACGATCGCCACCGTCAGGAACGTCGCGCCGTGCCCGCTGGTGAACACCTGCAGTGTGAAGAAACCAACGGCGAGGCGCAGGTCGCGCTTCCGTCCGCCGTCCAGATATGCGTGCAGAAATGCCAGCGAGAACGGTATCCACTGGATCGTGGTGAGGTGCAGCTGTCCGAACCGCAGGAAGCGCGCCGGCGAGTAAGCGAAAACGAGCCCGGCGAGCACCGCCGCTGGTCCCAAGGCGCCCAGGCGACGTGCCAGTAGCCACGCCCCAAGGCCACAGAGTATGACCGAGAAGAAGGAGACGGTGTTGAGCGCCAGCACATGGCTGCCGGTGAGCCAGAGGACGGGGGCGGCGAAGATGGTGCTGCCGATGAGGTTCTCCGAAAACGCCAGGGTGTTCCGATGCGGGTAGTAGATGTTGGCATCGAAGACCGACAGGGGCTGCTGCACGAG
>JACCXG010000607.1 GCA_013697225.1 Acidobacteriota bacterium | reverse complement strand
TGCAGGTGGTGTCCGGCCCTGTGGGTCGCGAACGCGTGCACTTCGAAGCACCTGCGGCCGAGCGACTCGAAGAAGAGATGCGACGATTCCTGGAGTGGTTCAACGGCGACGCGACGACAGAGCCGGTGCTCAAGGCGGCGCTTGCGCATCTCTGGTTCGTGACGGTTCACCCGTTCGACGATGGCAACGGGCGGATTGCCCGCGCGATCGCGGACATGTCGCTGGCCAGGTCGGAAGGGAGCCCGCAGCGGTTCTTCAGCATGTCGGCGCAGATCCGTGAGGAGCGTGGCGAGTACTACGGCATCCTCGAGCGGACGCAGAAATCGACGATGGACGTTACGCCGTGGATGGAGTGGTTCCTCGGTTGCCTGACGCGCGCAATCGAGGGGGCCCAGGCTGCGCTCTCTGGCGTCATCGAGAAGGCGCGGTACTGGGAGAAGCTACGCAATGTGCCGCTGAATGAGCGCCAGCGGCTGGTGATCAGCAGGATGCTCGAAGGCTTCGAGGGGAAGCTGACGACGTCGAAGTGGGCGGCGCTGACGAAGAGCTCAAACGATACCGCCCTGCGGGACATTCAGCAGCTCGTGGAACGTGGGGTTCTCGTCAGGAATCAGGCCGGCGGGCGGAGCACCAGCTATTCGCTCGCCAGCTTGTAATCTGGTTCGACCTCGAGCCGGTCGACGGGCCGCAGCGGTATTGAGGTTCGTTGATATGGCTCCGGCTATTTAACGCAACGTCCGTTCGCCTTATCGAGAGCCCGCCGGGGAGTTGGTATGGGCTCTACAAGATCTGTGGACACGAAGGCCCGGATTGCGCGACCGCCGGAAGCACGCACCCGCGCCGCGGCCGAACGCCGCGTACGCCGCCTTGATCGTCTCGACCGCCGACATAGTGCCTCCTCCTGATGACGGGCTCGCTTTCGCTTGAGTCGCGTGATGCTAGCACAACCATTACGTGCTCGCGAACACTGCCTCGATGGCCGCGCGCCCAAATGTGGGGAGTGAGGAAGGGACAGCCCCGAGGACCAGGAAGCGAGGGTGACGGCTGCTAGGTGTTGAAGACGGCAGCCGCCAGATAGCTCCAGCAAGTACGGCTGGAACGCGACGAAGGTGATAGCGAGCAGGTTGGCTAGGCTGTAGAAGAAGCCCGCAACCCAGCAAACCTTAGACGGGCGCCACGACTAGGCATGAGGTACAGTCCACCTGTGCGGAGCACCGCGGATTGAGATTGACTCACGCGGCGGCGGCAATTGAAGACCAGCCGGAACTGGAATCGAAGGGCCTCGTCAGGACGCTGGGATTGTGGGATGTCACCGCAATCACTGCGGGAACCATCCTGGGCTCAGCCATCTTCATTGCGGCGGCGTTCGTGCCGCGCGAGATCCCGCACCCCACGCTGGCACTGCTTCTCTGGGTGGCGGGCGGCCTGATCGCTGTCGCCGGCGCGTTGACGTACGCCGAACTGGGAACGATGTTTCCCGAAGCGGGGGGACAATACCACTATATCAAACAGGCCTTCGGCCCCCTTTGGGGCTTTCTCTTCGGTTGGACCTCATTGCTCGCGATCCAGGCAGGAGCAAACGCGTTCCTCGGCGTGGCGTTCGGGGAGTATCTCGGAGCGTTCCTGCCCTTCTTCTCGTCGACGCACACGATCGCTTCGATTCCGGTGGGAGCCTGGACGTGGGAGCCGAACACCGTCCAACTCGCGGGCGTGTCTGCGATCGCCGTATTGTCGGCGGTCAACTACTTCGGCACGAAGCAGGGAGCCAGGGTCCAAGGCACGCTGACCGCCATCAAACTCCTGTCGGTTGCCGGCCTGATTGGATTCGGGCTGCTCGCGCCTGCCAACGTCTCGCCGGATTGGACCGCGCCACTGCCGGCGGGCAACCTTTTCGCGGCCATGGGGCTCGCGATCGTCGCAGTCCTCGGCAACTTCGACGGCTGGTACCAGGCGACGCTCTCCGCCGGTGAGATCAAACGCCCTGAACGCAACCTCCCGCTCGGGATGATCGGCGGCACTGCGTTGATTGGTGTCGTCTACCTGCTCGTGAACCTGGTCTACTTCCGCTCGATGCCGCTATCGGAGATCGGCGCGTCCGCCAGGATCGGCCAAGAGGCCACAACCGCCTTACTCGGTTCGACGGCCGGCCGGCTGATGGCGGCGGCGGTTCTGGTCTCCGTGTTCGGCTGCCTCTCGTCGGCGATCATCGGCGCGTCGCGGCTGGGCCTCCCGATGTCCGAGGACGCACCGGCGTTTCGATGGATGGCTCGGATCCATCCGCGATTCCGGAC
>JACCXG010000591.1 GCA_013697225.1 Acidobacteriota bacterium | reverse complement strand
CCGTAGCCGCTGAGGAAGGTTCCGTCGGTTCCCTCCAGACGCCACGCGGAGCTCCCGGTGTTCCCGCGCGAGACGTACATCCAGCCATCGTGGGAGAACGCGATGCCCATGAGCGCCGCGTGGTCGTACACCTTTGCGGGCTTGACGAGGTCGAGGATGCGCGTGCGGGCCTCGCTCACGCCATCACCGTCGCGATCGTGCAGCGCCCACACGCCTCGTGCGGTGACGATGTGGAGCTCGCCGGCCGGTGAGAAGGCCAGGTTCATTCCGTCTTCGATTCCTTCAGCAAAAATCCTGACGTCGTCGGGCGTGCCGTCCCGGTTCCGATCGACCAGGATCTTGACGCGATCGCTCTTCGGTCCGGGGTAGTCGGACGCCTGCAGGTGCGTGTGGGATTCCAGGACGAAGACACGATCGGACGCGTCCACCGCAATGCCGATCGGGGTGACGATATCCGGCTCGGACGCGAAGAGGGTCAGCTCCAGCCGCTCGTCGTGCACCGCGGGCCCGCCCGGCTGCGGGAACCGTGTGCGGCCGCTGGAGCCAACGCCGCAGGCCAGCGCGCCGGCAATTACCATGACCGCGACGAGGCCGGCTGCGACGTAAGGGGTGGGCGGGTTGTTCATTGAAGCAAGGCTGGACGGTCCACCGGCTCAGCGCCGTCCAGTCCGGGTC
The DNA here is from genome assembly GCA_013697225.1 of Acidobacteriota bacterium. Classification (GTDB taxonomy): domain Bacteria; phylum Acidobacteriota; class Vicinamibacteria; order Vicinamibacterales; family 2-12-FULL-66-21; genus JACCXG01. Next base: position 1,805 of record JACCXG010000591.1, on the reverse strand, counting down.
GCAGTTTACCCGAAGAGCGTGTCCGGACAGGGCTCCGCGCCAGACGCTACGAGGCTCGGGCTGGACGGGCGGCGAGGCTTGCCTCTGCTCCGGCCCCTGAAAGAAGAAATGTGACGGCACCAGGGGTGATGGAGAGATGCACCTCGCCCGAGTCGGCATCGGTGCGCTGCAGCTCGTCGTCCAGGTGGAGGGTTGCATCCCCGCAGCGCATCTGCAGCCGGCGCCCTGAATAGCTGCGGAATGATGGCACCAGCGAGGGATCGTCCCGGAGCAGGGGGAATTGCCGGAGCAGCGCCTCACGTGCGTGCTCGTCGATCAGCACGACGTCGAGCAGGCCGTCCGAGGGGGTAGCCTGCGGCGCAAGCCGGAGGTTCGGGCCGGCCGCGCCGAAGTTCAGCGCCTCCACGAGCACGTATTCCCCCGAGAGATCGCGTCCGTCCAGAGTGAGCTCGAACCGTCTCGCCGGCGCCTCGCGCAGCATGCGTTCCAGCAGCGCCCATGCTGCCGTGAGGCGATCGTCCGGGTCATCGAAATCGTTCACGTGGCCGGCGCTGCCCTGGTCGATCTCGGCGATCGCATCAGCCAGGAGCCCGGCTCCAACGCTCTCGAGAAAGACGAAATCCCCCCATGGCCCGATCGCCAGCCCGAGATCGAACGGCTGTGCGCGGCCGTCCGCCCAGCCCGCCACCAGATCCTCCACGGACATGTCGCGCTGATTGAGGGCGCTCGCGATGTTGTTGGCGGTGCCAAAAGGGAGCACGGCGATCCGCACGGGTTTGCCTGCAACGCGGCGGGCCACCTGCGCCACAGTCCCGTCCCCGCCCGCGGCCACCGCCAGGTCCGGGCTCTCTCGCAGGGCCTGGCGCCATCTCTTGTCCTTCGACGAGAAGTCTTCCACTGTATGTCCGGCCGCGCGGATCAATTCCGCAAGCGACTGGCGATCGCAGTCGATACTGCCTGCGCTCGGGTTGTGGACGAGGACGACGTGCATCAGCTTACCTGTGAGGACGTCCCTTGCAGGTTTCGATCCGGGTCCGGACGGGGCAGCGGCACAGAATAGGAATGGAGTGCAGCATGCGCATTCTGGTGACGAACGACGACGGTATCTACAGCCCCGGGATTACGGCGCTGGCGGCCGCTGCCTCCCGCTTCGGCAGCGTACGGATTGTAGCGCCTGACGTGGAGATGTCATCGGCGGGGCACGCGATCACCGCAACCCGGCCACTGACGTACAAGCGGACGCCCGTTGGGGATTTCGAGGCGTATCGGGTGAACGGCACACCTGCCGATTGTGTGGCACTGGGGGTCCACGACTGGGGCACGGCAGACCTCGTGCTCTCCGGAGTGAACCTGGGCAGTAATCTTGGCAACGGCATGTGGCATTCGGGCACGCTCGCCGGCGCGAAGCAGGCGGTCCTCTTCGGACTGCGCGGCATTGCGCTCAGCGTGCCGACCATCTCAGGGGAGCCCGACTTCGAGCGGCTCAAGCCTTCCATAGAAGAGGCCCTCGACGTGCTGCTCCCGGCCACACAGCTGTCGCTCGTGAACGTCAACTTCCCGGAGGGGCCGTCGAAGGGACTCCGCTGGACGTCGCAGTCCGTTCGGCACTACGACGGCGCTGTCGTTCCGGGCAAGGACCCGATGGGACGGCAGCATTTCTGGTTCGTCGTGAAGCCGCTCGAGCCTGCTGACGAAGGGTCGGACCGCTGGGCGGTGGAGCATGGCTTCATCTCGATGACCCCGCTGCGCCTGGACCTGACCAATGAGCGGGAGCTGGAGAGCGCCCGGGCGACGATCCCGCTGAC
>JACCXG010000589.1 GCA_013697225.1 Acidobacteriota bacterium | reverse complement strand
ATCAGCGGGTTCGACCCGCAGGAGGAGGAGTAGGAACAATGGTATTAAAGCTGAGGTGGCCCGTACTGGGCTTGGGAATTCTGCTGGGCCTGGGAATCAACGTCGCCGAGGCTCAGGTTCAGGCGACTGTCGTGCTGAAGTCAGGGGAACGCCACACCGGGCGCAATCTGGGCTATCGCATGGACGCCCGTGAGGTGTCGGTCCGCACGTCCCAGAACGAGGAACCCCGCATCAATGTCAATCAGGTCGATTACGTCGACTTCGGCGGAACGGCTGACCGGCCGACCTCGCTGAGCGGATCTCAGGAAGCCGTGGTGCTGCGCGATGGGACCGTGCTGCGCGGCCAGGTGATTCAGCTTGGCCACATGAACCCGGCCGACGAATCGACCGATTACCTCGTGACGATTCGCACCGAGGGTGGTGAGGAGCGGCGTCTGCCGGTGAAGCAGGTGGGGCGCGTGTACTTTGCTGGCGGCGGCGGTGGCGCGGCTGCGGGCGGCTCGACCAAAGGTGAGGCGCAGCTCGATGCGGCAACAGGCGACGGCATCGTCGTCTCGGCTCGCCAGCAGTGGACGCCAACCGGGCTGACGGTCCGGAAGGGCGATCAGCTCAGCTTCCAGACGACCGGGCAGGTCCAGCTGAGCGAGGACTCGAAGGACGTGGCGGGTTCTGCCGGATCGCTGGCGCAGCGCAAGGCTGAGCGTGCGCCGCTGCCGGGAAATCTGGCGGGGGCCCTGATCGGCCGCATTGGAAATGGCGAGCCGTTTCCGATTGGCGATCAGAGATCAGTCGCCATGCCGGGGACTGGGCAGCTGTTCCTCGGCATCAACGATGACGAGCTGGGAGACAATCGCGGCGAGTTCCGCGTGAAGGTGTCGCGGCCCGGCCGCCGTTGAGCCTTCGGCCGACCTGAGCTGACTTGCATCGGCGCCCCCCGTGGGGCGCCGATGTTCTGTACCCAGAGACGCCCGGCGTTCTGGCGATATAATCCTTCCGTTTCAGCTGATCAGCCGTGTCTTCCCTCCGCCCATCCGTCCGCCCCTCTCCGTGATCGACAAACCGTCGAGGCGTCACTGGAGCAGTCCTGGTGTCCTCGGCACGCTTGTCGTGCTGCTTGTCTTCCTCTCAATCGCCCTGTCGGTGAATGTGCCGCGCACCACGGGAGGCTTCAAGGGGGATGAGGCGACCTATTACAGCCTTGCGCATAGTCTTGCCCGCGACGGGGATTTCACGTTCAGGCGCCAGGATCTCGCACGTGTGTGGGAGGAGTATGGCGGCGGTCCGGAAGGCATCTTCCTGAAACAGGGGCGGGATCTGGACGTCCAGCGGGTCTCCGGTTTCCCGTTCGTGCGCATCGTGTCGAGCCCCATGCCGACAACGCGGCGCCTCTATTACGCAAAGTCGTACATCTATCCCTTGTTTGCGGCTCCGTTCGTGGCGCTGTTCGGCACGAACGGGTTTCTCGTCTTCCATGCGCTGTTACTTGCGTTGATCTTTGCGGCGGCATCTGCTTTCCTGACCGCCCGCGGCTCCCCTCCGGGTCTCGCGGCCGGAGTCTCGGGGGTCTTTATCTTTGCCTCGGTGGTGCCTGTCTACTTCGTGTGGATCACGCCGGAGCTCTTCAACCTCTCACTGGTGTTCCTCGCGTACTTCCTCTGGTGCTACAAGCTCGCACTCGACCCTGCTCGACGGACGGCCCCTGCGGGCCGCATCCAGCGCCTGCTGATGGGCCGCGGGTCGGACTACGCGGCGGCCGTGCTCCTTGGCATCGCGACCTTTTCCAAACCCACACACATCCCGCTGATCCTTCCGCTGCTCCTCTATGCCCTCTGGCGGCGGGAATTGCTGAAGACGATGCTGCTGGGGGCGTGCTTTGCGGTGACGGTGACCGCCTTGTTCGCGGTGAATGCGGCGACGTCAGGGGAGTTCAACTACCAGGGGGGAGAACGCGCCTCCTTCTACGGACGCACCGGTTTCCCGTTCGCGAATACCTGGGAGACGTTCGAGACCGCGGGCCACCAGACAGCCACGGATGCCGTACCGACCGACATCATCTTTCACCGTGAGAGCGTCACGGTGCTCGGCTGGAACCTGCTGTACTTCATCGCCGGGCGATCGAGCGGGCTCATCCCGTACTTCTTTCCGGGACTCGTCCTGCTGGCGCTGTTCTTCGCGCAGCGCGAGGCGCGGCATTCCTGGCAGTGGCTGGTGGCCGCTGCGATTCCCCTGAGCGCCCTCGCCATCCTCGCGTACATGCCGTACACGTACTCGGGCGGGGGAGGGCCCGTCGGCAACCGATACTATCTGAGCTTCTACCCCTTGTTCCTGTTCCTGGCGCCGCCGATCCGGAGCGTGTTGCCAGCACTGGTCGCCCTGGGTATTGGTGCCCTGTTCGTCGCGAAACTGGTAATCAATCCGTTCTATTCCTCGTTCAACCCGGGCGAGCACCTGAAGGCTGGACCGCTCCGCCTTCTGCCCCTCGAGCGGACGCTCCTCAACGATCTGCCCGTCAGTGCCTGGCCCGAGCGGTCGCGCCGGCCGCTCGACGGACCCGAACCGCTTGCCGCCTACTTTCCGGACGATAACGCCTTCTCGCCGGAGTCCGGTCCGTTCTGGGTGAAGGGGCGTTCGCGGACCGAAGTGCTCCTGCGTGCACCGGTCCGTCAGATGGGTGATGGCCGTACGGCACCGCTCCGCGTACGCAGGCTGGACATCGAGATCACAAACGGGCCGGTCCCGAACCGCGTGACGGTGTCGTCCGGTTTCCGCCGCACGAGCGTCGATCTCGCTCCGGGCGAGGTGCAGAACATCGAAATGGCGCCGGGTGCCGGCGTCCCGTACCGGCCGTCACGGTACCCGACCAACTACATCTACACGCTGACTCTCTCGACAACGGAAGGAGTCGTGCCGTTTCTCGAGGCGCCGGGAGAAAACAGCGACAGCAGATTCCTGGGGGTCCGGGTGCGGATCGTCCCGGTGTACTTCAACCCGTAAAGAGGGGCGGCTTCAGCGAATCAGCTGGGGGACGCGGGGCTGTGTGGGTTCGAGGCTCTCCAGCTCTTCGATGAGGTTGTCCCCTTCGAGCATGCCTTCCTCGTGGTAGTCGTCGTCCTGGTTCACCGCCCAGGAGTCGCGGTGGCGCCCTTCCAGATTCCCCACGGCGAGCATGGCCGTGACCATCGAATGGTCCTGGTTGTTGTACTTGTGCATGCCGTTCCGGCCAGCCACCTGCAGATTCGAAAAGCCGTCGAGGTACTGCCGGATCTCGTCGACAGCCGTTTCGTACCCCTCGTCGTAGATCGGGTAAGCCTTGGGCATGCGCACGACCGTGCCGTCGATTACCCGCGCCCCGCGCAGGAGCCCTATCTGTTCGACCTCACGAGTACCCAGCCGCACCAGTTCCTCATCCTTCATCGTCCAGAGGCCATCCCCCTCGAAGCAGAAGTATTCGAGGCCGAGGCAGGTCTGGCGCCCGTCGGGCACCATTTCGGGACTCCAGTTCTTGAAGTTCTGGATGCGTCCGAGCTTCACGCTCGAATCGTGCACGTAGATCCAGTTGTCAGGGAACAGGTCAGGCGCATCGACGATCAGCGCGACGGTGATGAAGTCGCGATAGGCAAGCCGTGCGGCTGCAGCCTTCACGCGCTCCGGCGCCGGAGGATCCAGCTTCTGCACCAGCTCCCGCAGGGGCATCGTGGACAGCACCGTCGCGACCGGCACCGACACAGTCTGGCCGTCGAGCCGGTAGTCGACGCTGTCGATCACCCCCTCGTGGTGCCGGAGGCAGACGACGT
>JACCXG010000562.1 GCA_013697225.1 Acidobacteriota bacterium | reverse complement strand
GGGGGGAGACGGCTCCCTCGGCATTCAGCTGCTTGGCGATCCGGCTGTAGCCGATGCCCCCGGCGCACAGGTCGAAGATCCGACGGACCACCGCCGCCTCCGCCTCGACAATGCGCCGCTCCACGCCGGAGATGTTCAAAGGGCTCTCCTCGTTCGGGGCAGGTTCCGCTACAATCCCGCTCGTGAACCAGCAGTACGGCTCTCTGTGGCCGCGAGCCTGACCACGACACAACCCGGTCGGGAGGGACTATATGATCAGTTCACTGATTTCCACATGCACACTGGTCTTATTGGTCTTATTGGCGACAGCGGGCAGCGTCGCGAAAACGCATCTCTCACTTGACTATGTCAAGTATTCGAGTCCAGAGAGCGGCGCCGCCGCACCTCAGCCGAAAGAGCGGCGGGTGGGTGATTTCTATGTCCAGAGTCGCATCGATCCAATGTCGGATGAAGATAGAACCATCGTCACTGCACGGGCAGCCAGTGGGGCAGTTCGGGCCCTCGGATGGAGATGCGACCGCGATGGCCTGCAGGTCATGTTCACGTGGAACAAATACCTCAGTGCTGGCCGCATCGCGCTTATCACCGTAGAACGTCGTTTTCCACCAGCGGAAGCAAAGGCCCTCTCGTGGGAAATCTCACAAGATCACAGGCTTGGCTTCATGCCAGCGACCCACGTATGGGACTTTATTCGTCAAGCGCTTCAATCGGAATCCGTGACCCTGCGCGTGACCAGTAGTGTCCGGTCATAAGTCGAACAACGGCAGTTGGTTACCGTCGTCGATGCCATCGAATTGGGAGCCGATGTCGGAAACAGCAATAGAAATGGGGGTTTTCTCAAAAAGCGTGATGCTCAGAATCTGCAAGAGTTTGTAGAGGCTGACGTCGAGGGCGAGACGCTTCTTGACGATGGCCACGAGGACATAGATCGAGAGCGCGATCCAGATCTGGGTCTTCACGGCGTTCTCACTCGTGCCATAGAACGCCTTGATCCGGAGATGCATCTTGATCCAGCGAAAAAAGAGCTCCACGGCCCAGCGTGACTTGTACAACTGCGGAATCGCGAGCGCCGGCACCGTAAAATTGTTCGTGAGAAACGTCAAGCGCTTGGTCGTCGTCGGATCGACGTACCGCACGCGCCGCAGTTGATCGGGATAGTCGCGTCGCGCCGTGGCCGTGGCCAAGCCGACGGTCTGATCCGACACAAGGCCCGTCGCGAAATCGACGGGATGCGACGTGCGTCGTCGGAAGTGAATCCCCTTCTTCGTGCGCGTGACGAAGAAGGCCGCTTCGTCGGTGAAGCGATGCAAGCGCGCGAAGTCGAGGTAGCCCCGGTCCATGATGTAGATGGCGCCCGGCTCGATCAGCAGGTCGTCGAGGAAGGTCACATCCGCACGTTTTCCCTCCGTAATGTGCACCACCGTGGGGATCAGCCCGCGCAGATCGAGCTGCGTGTGCATTTTGATGGCGGCGTCACGCCGGCGATAGCGTGCCCAAGGAAACACGGAGAGACAGAGATCGATGATCGTCGCGTCGAGCGCATACACGGTGTTTGCGAGGTCGACGGCCAGCGGTTCGTCCACGTACAGATCGCGAGCGGTCCGAATCAGCCCGTGCGCGAAATCCGCGTAGATACGCCAATCGCGAGTCTCGTTCGCATCCGCTAATGTGGACCGCGACACGCGGGCGCGGATGCCCACGTGGTAGAGCCTGGACTGCACCGCGCGAAGACACGCCTCGATATCGCGGAGGCTCTCGCGGTACGTGAGCTGGGCGAACGCCATACAGAGGTACTGATCCCAGCATGAGAACTGTGAGGACTTATAGTTGCCGTCGTACCTCGCCACGCACGTCTGAAACTTGCGGGGCGACACATGGGTCATCAATTCAGCGAAGACGGTGCGGCCAGGCGGCATCGGCCATTCTGACGCACCTCGCTCACAGCCCGGTTTGGGCCGGGAATCGCGGTTGCCAAAAAATATCGTTGCGGTCTGAAATCGCCCGGATCTCCCGCAAGGTCAATGCGTTACAGCGATTCATCGCTGCGATGACCGGACACTACTGTCCCCGACCCCAGTCCGGCGGCTCTGCTGCGGCGAGGCAGCCACAGCACCGTCGAGGCGGTATCCGTCGTCCGGACGGTGGCGCTGCCGAGCACGCCTCGGCGCTGACGCGTTCTACGGCTTCCACGCCGAGACGATCGAGATCCCGGGCGGCTTGGTTGCGAACGTCGCGCTGACCAAGCCCTCGCACGCGGGTGAGTGCGATGCTTACCGTAGGCTTGACCACCGACTTAGACGAGGACGGCGAGTCCGCTACGGGCGGTTCGCGAGGGTTAACCTGCTGAGCCTGGCCGAGAGGGCGGGCACCGTCGCCGTCGAAGCGCTGCTGACTCCAGTTTCATCTGCGCCGGCTGGGGCGCACCTGTCGGCGGCGCGAAGCGGGCCTTCGCTCGAGTCGATACCGGCTTCGCGGTCCGGCCGCGGCGGGCACATTTGGCTTTTCTTCGAGGACGCAATTCCCGCCGCCCTGGCGCGGCGACTCGGGTCGCACCTGCTCACCGAGGCTATGGAAGGACGGCCCGACATCGGGTTGGACTCCTACGATCGCCTGTTCCCCAAGCCAGGACACCTTCCCGCACGGCGCTTTCGGCAATCTCATTGCATTGCCGCTGCAAGGCGGCCCACGACAACACTCCGGTGTCATGGCGTGGCACCATCGCGCGGTCGCGGGGCGCCTGCACCGCCTCCATGACGGCAAACGCGAGGTGCGGATCTACGACTACGCAGACCTGAACGTGCCCATGCTGTCACGCATGTTCGACCGGAGATGTCGTGGGTACGAAGCGATCGGTTACAGGATTCTCCTGCCGGCCAGTGCCCATTCCGGGCTGGCCCGCCGACGTGCTGCTCCCGTCCGACCCGCCTTGGAAGCGCGATTACTCAGGCAGCGTCCAACGGCTCGTGCGTGACGGTGTGGATACCCCGCTCGCAAGCCTGTTCGTGCACGTGGCTCGCACGGTGCCGCCCGACGCCGAGGGGGTTGCCCGTGCGCGGAGCGCGACCGAGGCGTTCCTCTATAGACGTCTGCAAACGCTCCCCGAAACCCAAGGGCGCTTTCGACTGAACGCGGCGCTGCCCATCGCGTTCGATGGTTGTGGCAGCTTGGAGGTCGATCTCTTCTGTCAGGACGCGCGGGTGGCGGTCGAGCTGGACGGCGCGCAGCACCTGAGCGATCCGGCTGCCTATCGGCGCGACAGGCGGAAGGACCAGCTGCTGCAAGAGAATGGATATCTGGTGTTGCGGTTCCTGGCCGAGGATGTCGGGAAGGAGCTGAGCCTGGTGCTCGACAGCATTCTTCGCGCTTTGAACCACAGGGGGGCGGCGACCTCCGTCGGCAGCATCGTCACCCTGACCCTACCTCCAGCTCTGCGAACCGCCGATGTACGGGCAAGTCGCTGACGAAAGGGACGTCAAGCATGGACCGCCAAGAGCTTCTGGGCGAGATCAGACGGCGGCTGCTCAACGTGCACGGGCAACGTCTGCATGGCGTTGTGTTGTACGGCTCTGAAGCCCGCGGCGATGCCCGGTCGGACAGCGACATCGATGTCCTGGTGCTGCTCGAGGGGCCCATCGACTACGCGCGGGACCTGCGAGCGAACATCGACGCACTGTACGATCTCGTGTTGGCACTGGAACGACCGATCAGCGCCAAGCCCGTCGACGTTGACGCGTATGAGGCGGCGGCGTATCCGCTGTATCGGAATGCCAAGGCGGAAGGCGTTCGTGCATGACGGCTGAGTACGCACGGACGGAGTGGGATCGTGCCCTCGAGGCGTTTCGCGCGGCAACGCTTCTGCTGGCCCACGGCGGCTTCCACCGAGGGCCGCGTCACGCGTATGCTACGCTGTCTTCCACGCCGCGAGCGCCCTGTTCGCCCTCGAAGGCCGGACATTTTCAACGCACTCGGCGCTCGAGGCTGCGCTTCACCGGGATCTGGTCAAGGCGGGCCGCTGGTCGGCCGATCTTGGGCGCGACTACAGCTTCTGTCTTGATGCGGGGCGTTGGCGATTGCGGGAGTGACGTACGGGCTGATGCGAGCCAGGCCACGCAAGTTACTGAGGCGGCTCGCCGTATTCTCGTGGCGGTCAGCGACGCCCTACCAGAGGACTTTGCGCGGATACCGGACGCCTGAGCGCGCCACAGACCTCACACGTGAGACACAATGAGACACGCTGCACGAGAGCGGACGCGAACAGGAACGAGCGAACGGAGGTGCTGGCGAATAGAACGACGTGAAAACGCAGGGAAGGCGCGGACGGGACCGCAGGCACCGCCCTCCGGACTACGTCATCGGGGTTCGAAACCCGGCCTTCCAGCCAAGTAGCTGTTCGTAACCTTTGTTCGTGCCAGGCGCACGCTGTGGATGTCGCGATAAGTACCACCGCGTGCTCTGGGTTCTTGCTGTATCCGGTGAGCACCACCTCATCGACCCCGGCGGCGCGAGGGCGGGCAGCGCAGCGTTCGGGGCAACGGCTACCGAGCTGAGGAGCCATCTCGTATGGCCTGCCAGACTTCCGACAGCCGTTGAATTCCCGCTTCCACTGCCTCAGCGGAACCGGCAAACGCCACGCGTAACCAGCCGTCGAGGCGGTTTTCGGAACTGAAGGTAGTGCCAGGCAGCAGGTCAACGCCGGCTCGTCCAGCCCTTTCCGCTAGTGTCGTTGACGAGAAGCCGTTCGGGAGTCCGATCCACATCGATGCTCCCCCAGCCGGAGGGAGTGGCCGCCAGTCAGGCAGTCGATCGGCGAGACTTCGCACAACCAATTCTCTGGCAGCTCCCAGCGTCGCGCGCCGATATGCTCGAGCCTCATCGATACGGTAAAGGAGCCGTGCAGTCGTCAGCTGAGCAGGGACTGACGTGCCTAGGTCCTCCGCGCTCTTCACCGCAGTGAAATGAGTGATCAGATCAGGATCTCCGCGAATCCAACCGACTCGAAGGCCTCCCCAAAATGCTTTACTGGCGGACCCAATCGTCAGTACGTGGCCGCCGTAAGCTGCGAGCGGCCTGGGTATCGTGCCGTCGATGAGTGCGTCCATGCAAACAAGATGATCCACGATGGTCACCTTCGCTCTGGCGGACAGTTCGGCGATGGCTACCCTTGTCTGCTCTGGAAGAACGGAACCAGTGGGATTGTGCACCGTCGATTGAAGTACCACAAGAGCCGGTTTCTGCCGACGGACACAATCGGCGAGAGCGTCGCTGCTGATGCCCTGAACATCACTCGGAACGCCAGTGAGACGAGCTCCGGCAGAACGCATCACCTCGATCGCTCCTCGGTAGGTGGGCTCCTCAAGGATTACAGCATCTCCACGTTCCACTAATGTGTGTGCGACTATCCGGATCGCTTGCTGCGCTCCCGATGTTACGAGGATTTGGTTCGGGTGTGTGGCCAGACCCACGGCTTGATAGTAGTCAGCAATAGCGGAGCGCAGGATCCCCAGCCCTGAGGGAATGTATCCGTGCGTCTTCAGCACGTCGGCGAACTCGTCCGAGTACTGTAGGGCAAGCATCTCTCGAACCAGTGGAACAGCCGGCAGGGCAGCACTGCGCAAATCGAAGCGCGCGTGATTCTCCTCGTGCGCGAATGAGCCGAGGCGATCATCGCCACGCGCTGTGGCATGTCGACCTGCGGCCGTCACAAAAGTGCCTACACCTGTCCGGCTTACGAGCAAACCCTCAAGGCGCAGTGCGTCGAACACGGCGGATACCGTGGTTCGGGCGATTCCCAGCGATTTCGCGACGTCCCGCTCCGAGGGCAACCGAGCACCTGCGGGAAGCTGACCCGATCGGATATGCTCGCGTATTGCGTCAGCCAAGCGGATGCTGAGAGGACCGTAGGCACGGGACCACCCTTCAAGCAATCTAGCAAATCGAGCTGAAGTGAAGGAAACCGCTCCCATTTATGGCCGTCTCAATCAGTGATCGCACTGGCAGTTGACGGGAAGGCACTTCTGCCCCAATCCCGCGGTTGACGTCGAGACGCCGCGGGAGAGAGCGGGCGCCCAGTTCGGCCATCCTCACGTCGAGGCGCTGCGCATCGGCGGCCAGCCCGAAAATAGCACGTCGTCTCTGTCGAGTCGCACGACCTCACGTGATCTGCTGCTGACCCGCCGGGACCGATTGGCGTCCGGAGGCCTCTAGGGTACACCAGACGTTCACCGGATTGGGCCACTACCCACATATTGGCCGTTGCCAAGCCTCTAACGTCGATTCACAATGCGCCCATCGCCACTGCGATTCAGAAGGACGGACGTGCAGCACCTCGCACGAGTCGCAGTGCGGTTGGATTCAGTCAGGACGATCGGCCCCGCCCGATCGAGCATTCGGGGCCCGTGGCTGAGAGCGAAACGCCGGGCCGTGCGGTCGCCGAAACGGCCGCACGAAGGCAGTTTGGGAGCCGTTCTGGCTGATGGGCTAAGAGAGGTGAACACTTGGATGCGTTCACAGAGGCAGTTAAGTTAAGGAGGATGTATGTCCCGCGCAATAATCAGCCTCGCGTGCGTGTGGTTGCTGGCACCACACGCGCTAGTACACGCACAGCAGTCCGCTTCTTCAGGAATCGTCGGTCAAGTAACCGACGCGACACAAGCCGCACTGCCTGGCGTGACCGTCACGGTGATCAACGTCGGCACGAACGCGGCGCGGTCGACAGTCACGGACGCGGAAGGACGATTCTCGATTCCTAACCTCCCTCCCGCCACCTACCAAATACGAGCATCGCTTGACGGCTTTGCCGACGTCGTGCTGGAGGCGTTTGCGGTGCGATTCGGCGAAACCGCGCGTCGGATGCTCACCTTGGGCGTCGCCAACGTCACCGAAGCCGTCAACGTGCAGGCGGAAGCCCCGCTCCTGCAGTCGCAAAGTGCATCGGTCGGACAGGTTATCGTAGAAAAGCAGCTGGAAGAGCTTCCGGTGGCCGATCGCAATGTGCTCAATCTGGTAGCAACGGCAGCAGGCGTATCCGCGAAGAGCTTTATTCGAGGCGCCCTCGATTATGGCCGCAGGGACCAGTACGTCACGGTCGACGGTGGGCGCGACAGCGATACATCCTATGCTGCCGACGGCATCTTTCTCTCATCCCTGCTCTTCAACAACCTTGCCTTGAACCCCCCAAGCGACAGCGTGCAGGAGATCAGCCTCCTGCGGAATTCCTTCTCGACCGAATTCGGACAAGGGCAGGCAGTCGTGTCAATGGTGACCAAGTCCGGCTCCAACCGCTTCAGCGGGTCCGCCTTTGAGAACTTCCGCCACCACAGCCTCAACGCTCGCAACTACTTTGCCCCGTCGGATCAACCGGAGCCGAAGTTTGAGCGGAACCGCTTTGGCTTCACCTTAGGCGGGCCAGTCGTCCGAAACAGAGTCTTCGGCTTCGGATCATTCGAGCGCCTGCGAGCAAGAGAGAACGAAGTAAACTTCGCAAACGTCCCAGACCCGAGTTTCGTGCGCGGGGATTTCTCGAGCGTAGCAACGCCGCTCCGTGATCCGCTCACGGGGCAGCCATTCCCCGGGAACATGATTCCGGCGGACCGCATCGTGCCGTTCGCCGCCATCCAGGTAGGCGCTATTCCCGCACCGAACGTCTCCGGGCCGAACAACTATCGATCAATCAGGCCCTTCACGGAAAATACCGACACGATTAACATACGGCTTGATCAGGTCGTCGGCAGAGATCACACTTTGTTCCAGCGGTACTTGTGGTTTGACAGTGATCAGGTGATACCCGGAGCAACGACGGACAGCGGTCGACCACAAATCGGCAAGAACCTGGCAGTCGGTCACACGTGGGTGATTTCACCCACTCTCGTCAATGAGATCCGTTTCGGGTACAACTACACATCCCATTTGTTCGACCGGTTTATCGAGGGCGAAGACTATCTCTCGCGGAACTGGATCGCTGAGGGCGGCATTCGCAATCTGCAGGGGGGCACTGACCCTCGCTACTACGGTCGGCCAGGTACGAGCATCGTCGGGTTCGGAAACGCGGTGCCGCAAACGGGTGTTGACCAAGGTGCGACAGACGAAGTGTTCAGCATCTCCAGCGCAACCAGCAAGGTGGCGGGCAGGCACAACTTGCGGTTTGGCGTCCAGGCGCAGTACCGGGAGTTGTTCATGAACACGCCGGTTAACCCGCAAGGATCTTTCGCCTTCAACGGGAGAGCGACGGGGAGCCCGAACAGCCGGCCTCATGCTGTCGCCGATTTTCTCCTCGGCTATTGTTCGACGTGTCGTGGCCAGTTTGGCACCATGGACTCGAATTATGTGTCTCCTACGGTCGCCTTGTTCCTGGACGACGTCTGGCAGGTGACTAGTAGGATCACGCTGCAGGCTGGATTGCGTTGGGAGTACCTCTCCCCGTGGCGTGAACGTGATAATCGAGCCGGCTCAGTCGATCCAATTACCGGCCGCATTGCTTATCACAAAGTGCCCGCGGACATTCCGCCGGCTTTCGCTCCGCTGATCATTGCGCAGGACGACTTCTTTCCTGCTGGTATCGTCAGGAGAGATCTGAATAATTGGGCCCCTCGGGTCGGGCTTGTATACAGTGTGACGGAGAATACGGTTATTAGGTCCGGCTTTGGCGTGTACTACCACAATCTGGAAGCTAACGAACTTCAGTTCTCCCGAATGGTATTGCCCTTCGCAGCATGGTTCGATGCGTCGCCACAAGGCAGTCAGTTGGTGCGAGTCGACACGCTGTTTCCCGATCTCGCCGCGGTGGAACGGTTTCCTGCGCCGTTTTCTTTGAATCACGACAACGTGACTCCCTACACCATGCAATGGAACGTGAACGCGCAGCG
>JACCXG010000506.1 GCA_013697225.1 Acidobacteriota bacterium | reverse complement strand
CTGCAACGGTGCCGTCCGGCAGAATGAGCGCTTCTACTTCGACGATCCCCTGCACCTTCGCCCTCATCGCATCAGCCGTATAGGACGGCTTCTTCTCGTAGACCAGCTTGGGCCAGGAGACGTCGTTCCCGGGCCGGTAGGCGCCTCCCCCGGTGCCGCCGCCGTAGCCAGGGCCAAGCCCTGAACCCTGGCCCGATCCGATGCCTGTGCCGGTGCCCGTGCCAGCCCCCCCACCGCTGCCGCTCCCCTGCGACGGAACCGCCGGGATGCCGGACAGCGCTCCGGGCAACTCCACCACGCCAGCGGAGGTGCTCACCGCCGGAATCGTGATCTGCGCGGGTACGGGCTTGGGAACCTCCTTGGGAGGTTGAGGCGTGACCGCCGGGGGCTTCGCCACCGGCACGGTGATGCGGTCCTTCCCGGGCAACTCTGCCTTGCGTGGAGGCTCTGGCGTACGGTTTCCCCCGCCGCCTCCGCCGCCACCTGGTCCGGGCTGGTTGATCCAGATGATGTCGGACGGGGACTTCTCCGGCTGCACCGCTACGGGGGGGGCCGGAGGCATCCTCGAAACCAGGAACAGAATGATGAAGAAAGCTGCCGCGTGCGTGACCGCGGACAGTGCCACACCACCGCCGAAGCGCACCGAATCATTGGCGCCGTGTGGGACGTCGCCCGCCAGGAAGTGCGCATTTGGGTTTGCGCCCGGCTGAGGGACTTCTGACATTTGCTGGTCGGCTGTGAGCGGGGCTGTAGTCATTGTGGCCGAGGGTGCCCTCATCTGCAAGAGTGCAAGAAAGGTACCTCCCTGCAATTGCACAAATTTCAGGCGCTTGCGCGATTGCGGGTCGGTGGCGTCCTGCCCTTAGGACGCCCACCCGGGAGCGCCGGTCTCTCCAGGTCTCCGACCACCTGCCGGCGCGAGGGCGCTACTGGTCCCAGTTCGCGACGTGCACCTCGCGCGCGCCGGCGGAACTCACCGCCTCGCGTACTGCTGGCACGCCGACCGCGTCCGAGTGGATACCGAGCAATATGGCTCCGTTCTCCACCGCCTTCTGCAGCTCCTCCGCGACTTCGTCGGGAAGCCCCGCCCCTTTCAGCACCGAGGCAATGCTGCCCGCCACGTGGCCTGCTGCCTCCCCGAGGCCGGCCGACAGCGGCCCGGCTGTGACGATGGGGCCGATTCCCGGCATGACGACGGCAATAGCGGCGAGCACGAGTCCTCCCAGTTCCCCGAGCCGCGCCGCGGGCCGCGAATCCTCCATGTCCACGCCCGGTGTGGCGTCCATCTGCTCCGCAAGGGCGCCGGCTTCGTCGTGATTCCTGGCGACCACGGAAATCTGATCCCGGACGACCCCGGAGGCGTGAAGGGCACGGGCTCCCGCAGCAGCGGCAGCCGGCGAAGAGAAGAGCGCAACGACGAGGGGATGCGACATGGGCTGTATGTTATACGCGCCGACGGAAGCGCGCCGACCCGCACGGGGGTCAGTTCACTTGATAACCATCTCTGGCGCGGACGGTCAGGCCCCTCTTTTCCACCGAGACGCTGATCGAGCGCCACTCGCGGCTCCCCGGCGTGAGCGGCACCTCCGGCGTGTACCCAATCAGGTACTGGCTGCGGAGCTCGAGAACAATGCTGCGGAGAGTCTCCGGCAGCCGCCGCGTGTCCTTCAGATGAACGGATCGGCCCCCGGTCAATGTCGCCAGCTCCGCGAACACGGCGGGACGGTCGCGGCCGATGGCGATCGGATAAATCAGCACATCCGATGCCCGGGCCCGCTCAAGCGCGTCGGTAGAGCTCGCCTCGCTGTACCGGTCGGAGCCGTCGGAGAGGAGCACGAGCGCCCGCCGTCCGCGGGCGGGCTGGACCGCAGCAATGCTGGCGATGATCGCGTCGTACAGCGCGGTGGAACCGAACGCGTCAAGCGAGGCCAGCGCGCTGTACTGCGGCGCTCTGTCGCGGGAGAGCGGAACGAGGACTTCCGTCCGCGAACCGATGGCAATGAGCATCGACTCGTCGTCTTCACGGAGCCCGCCGAGAAAAGAGCGGGCGGCGGAG
>JACCXG010000485.1 GCA_013697225.1 Acidobacteriota bacterium | reverse complement strand
CACCGGACCCCGTCGACAAGCCACCCGAACATCGGGCGTGCCCGGACATCCCGCAGCCCTGCGGATTCGAGCAGCGCCCGCGCTTCGCCCTCCGAGTACCGCTTCTCGAGCGGCGCCGAGAAGCGGTCGAACTGGTCGTTGTAGAGCACCGTGAACGGGTACCGTGTATACACGAAGAGCGGCCACCGGGTGGGGGCACGGATGCCGAGTGCGATCAGCATACGATACGGCAGCACGACGCCCGCGTACAGCGGGACGCTCAGCGTCCAGCACAATACCTTCAGCAGTGGGAACGGCAGCCTCGTCGTGAGGCGGCGCACCACGCCGACCAGGTCGAGTATGCGCCCGCTCCAGCCAGCACGTTTCCAGTACAGGTACAGCCGGACCCGCCCACCCGGGCGCACTTTCCTCACGAGGACCTGAACGGCTTCCTCTGTATTCGCCAGGTGGTGAACGACTCCCATCGAGTACACGAGATCGAAGTAGTCGTCAGCCACCGGCAGCTTCGTGAGATCCGCCTGGACACAGCTGACGTTCGCGAGCTCGCGCACGTTACGCGCAGCGACGTCGATCGCCCGGCTGAAGTCCACCGCGAGGATGCGCTCGCAGTAAGGTGCAAGCTGCCGGGCGTGACGGCCCATGCCGCAGCCGGCATCCAGCACACGTGCGCCGCACAGCTCGCGGAGATCCAGGCCGCTGAAGTAATCCTGGAAGTTGATCGAGCCGGAGGCCCTCCAGTCGTCGAACTGTGTCCATTCATACCCAAAGCTGGCCTGGGTCCGGCGGGCGAGATCGTCGGCTGGCGTGTCGATGAAGCGGGGAATCCCGTCCTGAACCGTCACCGAGGCTGCACAACCGGAGCAGGCCAGTCGAGAGGCGGCACCAGCGGGCAGGTGCTCGAACGCGAGCGTACCCCGGCAGTGCGGACAGCGCAGCAGGTCAAGTATCGCCAGCAGCTTGGCATCGCCGGCGATCGGCACGCCACCGCTCACGCGTGCACCTCCATCGTCACCGGCTCGGGCTTCCAGTGTTCGACCCAGGCGCCGAGGGTGAACACGCTCCACAGCAGATCCGTGCGGTGGCTGCGGCCTGTGAGAAACTCCCGCCACCTGGCGCGAGCCGGCGCCGGCTCGAGCCCAAGCTCGGACAGGAACGGGCCGTCGACGTAGTGAGCCATGCGCGTACGAAGGGGCCCGCGCAACCAGTCGGCCAGGGGCACGCCGAAACCCATCTTCGGTCGATCGATCAAGTGTCGCGGCACACGTTTCTCGAGGAGCCGGCGAAGCGGGAGCTTTCCGGTGCGGCCGTCGGTTCGAAGGGGCAGGGGGAGGCCGAGTGCGAACTCCGCGACGCGGTGATCGAGCAGAGGTGAACGCGTCTCGAGGCTCACCGCCATGGATGCGCGGTCGACTTTCGTCAGGATGTCGTCCGGCAGATACGACACCACATCGAGGACAGGTGGCCGTCCAGCCGACGGCAGCCCCCCGAGGCGGCCGAGCGCCGAGGCGTATGCCGGATGATCCGGTGTTGCTCCCGCCATCCTGGCGAGGTCATCCCCCCCCCACCAGGCCACGAAGCGTGCGTAGTGATCCGGCTCGTCGTCCCGAAGGACGTCGGCGGCCCGCCTGACCCGGCGCCAGGGTGCCGCTCCAGCCACGCGCGCTGCCACCCGCCGCAGCGGCCTGGGGGCGCTCAGCAGCCAGGCCGCTCGAGAGCTGAAGAAGTATCGCGGATATCCGAAGAACAGCTCATCGCCCCCGTCGCCGGAGAGCGCGACCGTCACGTGCCGTCGGGTTGCTCTGGAGACGAGGTACGTGGGCACGGCCGATGAATCAGCGAACGGCTCATCAAAGATGCCCGGCAGTTGCTCGACCACCCCGAGCATCTCCGGCACACCACACGTTTCCTCGTGATGTTCGGTGCCGAGGTGCCGGGCCACCGCAGCGGCATGCTTCGACTCATCGAACTGCGGGTTGTCGAAGCGGATCGTGAACGTGCGGGCGGCCCGCGAGCCCACCTCCTGCATCAGCGCCACGACGAGGGAAGAATCGATGCCACCCGAGAGGAACGCACCGACCGGCACGTCCGCGATCATGCGCCGTTCCACGGCGTCTTTCAGCAGGATCTCCAGCTGGGCGTCCGCTTCCTCGCCGGTCATGTCCGAAGGGTTCGCCAGGGCAATTGCCACCGGATCCCAGTACTGACTGATGGTCAGTCGCCCCGCCTCATAGATCGCCGAGTGGGCAGGCGGCAGCTTCCGTGCGGCGAGATAGATCGAGTGTGGCGCCGGCACATATCCGTAACGCAAATACAGCCGGAGGGCATCCCCGTCAACCGTCCGTGGAAATGTGGGGTCTGCTACGAGCGCCTTGAGCTCGGACGCGAACGAGAGCCCGCCATCGGGATGGCGCCAGTAATACAGTGGCTTCTTGCCGAGCCGGTCGCGTGACAGGAAAAGGCGCTTCCGCGGCTCGTCCCAGAGGCCGAAGGCGAACATTCCGACAAACCGCTCCACGCACGCCGGTCCCCACCTGTCGTACGCGGCGAGGATGACTTCGGTATCGGTCTCGGACCGGAATCGACAGCCATCCTCCTCCAGCTCCTTGCGAAGCTCGCGGTAGTTGTAGACCTCGCCGTTGTACGTGATCCGCAGCCGGCCGCCGTCCCACGGCATGGGGTTCCGGCCGAGGGGAGACAGATCGAGTACCGAGAGCCGCCGATGGCCCAGCATCGTCGTGCCGCCCTCGTTGGTCCAGAGATCGGCGTCGTCGGGCCCCCGGTGGGCCAGGGCTCCGCACATCCTCGACACGAGCCCGCGCCCCCCCGGGTCTCCCTGCAATCGGGCACCGGGCAGGTAACCGACAATGCCGCACATGCCTAGTGCCTCCTGCTCACCGTTTGCTCTGCTAACTCGACGTACAGTTGCTCGTAGCGGCCAACGACCGCGTCGAGCGAGAACTCTGCTCGTATCCGCTCGCGTGCAGCCAGCCCCAGCGCCACACGCTCCGGCCTGGCACAGGCCAGGAGACGACCTACCGCAAGGGCAAGGGCGTGAGGGTTGCGGGAGGGCACCACCGCCCCCAGCCGACCGATGATGCGAGCGGAGTCACCAGCGTCGGTAGCGACCACCGGAACACCGCACGCCATCGACTCGGCGATGATATTGGGAAATCCCTCTCCATAGAAGGAGGACGACACCGTCACGTCCAGCCCTACGAGCAGGCGCGCAGGGCTGGCCATCTCGCCCAGGAGCATGACCCTCCCTCGGAGACCGTGTTTCTCGATGATTCCGGTGAGCTCGCCGTTCCCTTCGTCAACCCCGCGACCAGCGAGGAGGACCCGCAAGGCAGGATGCGCGGCGACCGCGCGGCTCATCGCCTCGAGAAAGGTTCGGTGATCCTTCATGGGATGATAGCGCGCCACGAGACCGACGACCGGCGCGTCCTCGTCGATCCCGAGTTCCCGACGAAGCGCCTGACGTCGCTCCTCGGAGGGCGCGAACAGGTCCGTGTCGAATCCGTTGGGGATCGACTCCCAGCGGCGGGGCCTGTAGCCGAACCTTTCGTGCGCGCGCCGCCCGGCTTCGGAGTTCACCACCACGACCTCCGGCCTGGCGGAGAGCCGTGCGAGGGTCGAGCGAATCCAAAACAGCGCACGGGAGTGATACGCGGGATCCAGGTCCGTGCAGCGGATATTCCAGGCAATGGCCGGCACGCCGACGGCGCGTCCGACTGCCAGGCCGAGCAGGTCGGCATGGTACAGCCAGGTCTGGAGCACACGGGGTCGCGCGCGACGGATCATCTGCGCGAGTCTCCACAGCGTTCGAGGATTGATCGACCTGTCCTTCGTGAGGGTGCAGGCCTGAATACCCGCGGATTGCAGATCGCCCAGCAGAGGTCCTGGTCCGGTGAGAGACAGGACCGTGCAGCGGAAGCGGCTCCGGTCCATGCGGGACACCAGG
>JACCXG010000454.1 GCA_013697225.1 Acidobacteriota bacterium | reverse complement strand
CGTCATCGATGAAGCGGTTCACCAGCGCGCCTCTCGCCCCCGGCGTGTCGGTCTCCGGGATGATCAGCTCGGTCAGCACGATGACGGTCTCATTCTGCGCGGGCGTGAGGGCTTTGGGAGTCCAGCTTGCCGCAACCGCAGGCTGAGAGGCGTGCGCGTGAGCACGGCTCTGCCCCGCCTCGTCCGAGAGCGCGATCAGCGCCTCGACCCAGAGAGGAGTTGTCGCCACACCAGCGGCGCCTGTCGCGAGCGTCCGCAGTAGCCGCCGCCGGTTCAGCCCCCGGTCTTCAGAGGTTCCCATTCTTCATCTCCTCCGCCAGCCGATCCGTCGCACGCCAGGCAAGGGCCAGAATTGTGAGCGTCGGGTTCTTCTCTGACGCATTCGGAAACGCGGAGCCGTCGACGACGAACACGTTCTTCACCTCGTGCATCTGGTTGAACCCGTTCAGGGCCGACCGCTTCGGGTCCGCCCCCATCCGGCAGGTGCCGTGCTCATGGATGGCGGATCCCATTGCGTCGATCAGGCCCCTGCGGTAGTTCACGAGCACACCACCAGCCGCTTTCACGATTTCCTCCATCGTGTCGGCCATGTGCAAGGCCATCTTCCGCTCGTTCTCGCCGATGCGGTAATCGATGTGCGGGAGCGGAACGCCGTAGCGGTCGACGCGCGACTTGCTCACCGTGATCCGGTTGTGGGCGTAAGGGAGCACCTCGCCGTACGGGTGCATCTCGAACCAGGCAGGATGCCTCGCCTTGATCTCTTTCTTGAGCGATGCGCCGAAGCCGGGGATGGTCGCCGACAACGAGTGCGCACCGGAGACGCTGGCGCCGGTGTTCCAGAACTGCATGCCGAAGCCGCGCAGGTAGTCACGCCCGCGCCCCGGCCGGTGATTGAAGCGCGGCATGTAGATGTGCTCCCCTCCGATGCCGCGGTCGTTGCGAGTGGGCGTCCCGGCCAGCGCGGGAAAGTACCCGACCGCGTGCAGGCGGATCTGCTCGCAGAGATAGCGCCCGATGACGTCCGACCCGTTGCCGATGCCGTTGGGGTGCGCGGCGGATGTGGAGTTCAGCAGGATGCGTGTGGAATCCACGCAACTGGCGCCGACGACGACAACGCGCGCCAGAACCTGGCGCTCCGCCCCGGTGCGGCGGTCGAAGTACTGCACCCCGCGCGCGAGCCCGTTCTCTCCGGTGAGGATCCTGGCCACCACGGCATTCGAGACGATCTCGAGGCGTCCGGTTTCCTGTGCGAAGGGCAGCAGGTGATCCGCGGAACAGAAGAACGACGCCGTGTCGCAGCCCGCGCCGCAGTTTCCGCAGTAGTGGCATGCGGGGAACCCACGGGTCGGACGCGTCATGTTGGCGCGCCGGCCGGCCACGACCGGGATGTCGAGCTTTGCCATGCCCTTCTGCAGCAGGCGCTCGCCGCACCGCGGCGCCGGAGGCGGCTGCAGAAATTTGCTGCCGGGCAGGGCATCGGAATCGTCGGTGCCGCCGCAGACGCCAATCATCTCCTCGACCCGGTCGTAGTAGGGCGCAATGTCCGCATAGGAGATCGGCCACGGGATCTCCCACCCGTCACGATCCGCCGCCTTGAGGTCGAGCTCGGCGTACCGGAGACTCACCCGCCCCCAGACGTTCGTCTTCCCGCCATGCCCCCACACGCGCGTGAGCTGGAACGGGCGTTCCTTCGGCGTGTCGTACGGCTGCTCCTTCGTGTCGAGGAAAAAATCAGGCGGCCGCTCGCCGCGTGCGCGCCTCTCCCGCGATTCCCATGGCTGCACGTGCGTCCAGTAACTGGAGCGATCGAACTTCTCTCCCGCATCCAGCAGCAGCACGTCGATTCCCTGTCGAGTCAGGTTCCAGGCAGCCATGCCGCCTGACGCCCCGCTGCCAATCACGATTACGGGATGAACCTTTGCCGGCGTGATGATCTGCATGCCGCGCGTACTATGCCCCAGTCACAAGAAGAGGGCAAACCTTTGCCCGGTGCTCTCGCAGGCAACGACTTCGACCTGTTCGTGAGCCTCTCAGAGGCAGCTTCCGGAACGGACACCGATCCGCCGGGCCTGCAGGCTCCTCAGGCGCGGACGTTCAGGACCCTCGTGGCGTTCTCCGAGTACACCTTGCGCAGAATGGCGTCGGGGAGGCCAAGCCCGTAGATGCGCCATCGCCCCTGGGGAGGGACCGGCGCCGGCGCGTAATCGAAGTACTCGTCCTCGGTTTGGAGGAAGCGATAGTAAATCCTGTACAGCTCGTCCCCGAAGATCTGTTGCGGCGTCTGCGTACCGTGCGGCACCGCGTCGGTCCCGAACAGGATGCGGTCCTGCCAGCGCTCGAAGAACCGGCGCGCCGTCCGCGGCTGACGCCCGAGCTCCCCGATGCGTGCGCCAAGTTCCACGCTCATGTTGGGGAAGCGTTCGAGCCGCTCGCTGACCACAGCCAGGTTCTCCGCATTGTGCCCGACGTGCAGCGCGATGAACGTGGTCTTCGGATGCCGTGCGAAGACACGGTCGCACGCTTCCAGCAGGGCGCGGAAGCTCGGGAAGCCGGGAGCCGAGAACGACCAGTCGGGATGATTCGCCAGTTCCTCGTAGCGTTCGTTGAACCTGTCGGTCGGGAGGAAGAACGCTTCGGGATCCGCAATGTGAATGGCGACCGGCAGCCCGTGCCCGCCGCAGGCCTCCCACATCGGGTCGAACCGCTTGTCGTCGACTGCCACCAGCGGCCCCGACGGCCCCCCGTCACGCAGGTAGAGCCCCAGCGTCTTGAGCACCTTCAGGCCGCGGGCTCCGGCACGGGCGGCCGCCCCGATCTGATCCCCCTGGAAGGCAGCGTAGCCCGGTTCCGAGGCACGGCCCCAGGAGGGTTCGGTGAAGGTGATGAAGCGGCCGGGGTGCGCACGGTCGTACCTGGCTATGGTTTCTGCAAGCCCCTCCCCCGTTCCCCCCGTCAGGTTCACCATTGTCTGCACGCCGCGGCGATCCATGACCGGCAGGAGCTCTTCCGGCGGCGCGGCATACCGCATCCCTCCCTGCCTGGAGAAGGACAGGTGGGTGTGCACGTCGATCACCGGAAAACGCGGTTTGTCGACAGCCGTTTCCTCGACGTGCAGCATGCTGCGGGGCTCGAACTCGACGAGCGGAAGCGTGGCCCCGGCTCCGGGAGGCTGTGCGGGCTGCGCAGGCGCGGCCGGCGTGGCACCTCCACCCGCCTGCCGCCCGGCGGAAACGCCGGCAAGTCCCATCCCCATGTTAGTCAGCCATTCCCGTCGGTTCACTTGCCCCTCCAACGCCCGCCCACGCGCGGACAGGAGAAAATAGTACATCTTCCGCTGTAGGATCTGCAGCGTGCTGGAAACATTTGCAGGGCTCAGCCCCGTGACGCAAGCGCTGATCGCAACCCTGTTCACCTGGGGCATGACGGCGCTTGGCGCCGGCGTGGTGTTCTTCTTCAAGCAGGTGGAGCGGCGGCTCCTGGACTTCGCGCTGGGGTTTACGGCGGGGGTGATGATTGCCGCCTCCTTCTGGTCGCTGCTGGCGCCGTCGATTGCCATGTCCGAGGAGATGGGGCTCGTGAAGTGGGTGCCGCCGCTGCTCGGGTTCCTGGCCGGCGCCGGAGCCATGCGCCTGGCAGACTGGTTGCTGCCCCACCTCCACATGTTCAAGCCCGACAACGCAGCCGAGGGGGTCAAGACGCCCTGGCGCCGGTCGGCCCTCCTGGTCCTCGCGATCACGCTCCACAACATTCCCGAGGGGCTCGCCGTGGGCGTGGCGTTCGGGGCGGTGGCCGCGGGGTACGAAACGGCAACGCTCGGTGCGGCGATTGCCCTGGCCGTCGGCATCGGCCTGCAGAACTGCCCGGAAGGGACAGCCGTGGCCGTGCCGCTGCGCCGTGACGGCATGTCGCGCGGACGCGCCTTCTGGTACGGCCAGATGTCGGCGTGGGTGGAGCCGATTGCCGGGGTGATCGGGGCGGCCGCGGTCATCGTGATGCGGCCGATCCTCCCCTACGCGCTGGCGTTCGCGGCCGGCGCCATGATTTTCGTCGTCATCGAGGAAGTCGTCCCCGAGTCACAGGCGGGCGGCCACGACGACCTGGCGACCGGCGGCGCGATCCTCGGCTTCGCAATCATGATGGTGCTCGACGTAGCGCTTGCCTGAACCTTTTGGGCCATCCCGCGACTCCCCTTATCGAGAGTTCCCCTGGAGGATGGCGTGACCGACAACAGTGCTCACGGGCTGGAGGCCCGGGAGGATGAATGGCTGGCCGTGCGCTGCCAGCTCGGCGAGCGGGCAGCCTTCGATGAGCTGGTCGCACGGTGGCACGAGCCGCTCTGGCGGTACGTTCGCCGGGTGACGGCAGAAGACGAGGCGGCCCGGGAAGTGCTGCAGGACGTCTGGGTCCGCGTGATCCGCGGGATCGTCCGGCTTCGCGAGGGATCGAAGCTGCGCCCCTGGCTCTTTGGAATCGCGCGCCGTGCGCTGATGGACCGCCTCCGTGAGCGGTATGCCACGCCGGCGGCCGTGCCCCTCCAGGATTTCGACCTTGCTGCAGACCAGGACACATCCGCCCTCGAGGAGGACCTCGCCTCGATGCAGCAGGGTCTGGAAGAGCTCCCCGTCACCGAACGTGAAGTCCTGACGCTCTTCTACCTGCGCGAGCTGTCGCTCGCAGAGGTGGCCGAGGTGCTCGGGGTGCCCGCCGGCACCGTCAAGTCACGATTGTTCCGCGCCAGGCAGATGCTTCGGCGCGACATGGACACGAAAGGCAGGCCTGTATGAATCAGACCAATCCCGCTCACCCGGGCGGCTCTCCGACCCTCCCTGACGTGCAGCGGCTTCTCGACGCCGAGCTCTCATTGCGCAGCCGGCTGGGATACGTGGCGCTCCTCCTGGGCTCGCTGGGCATGGCAGCGCTGGCCGGCGCACTCTGGCTGACCGAGCCTGCACTCCCGTTCCGGACGCAGGTCGCGTTCGCCCTGATGATCGTCATCGGCCTCTCCTGGACGGTCTTCTCGGTCTGGGTGCTGCGGCACCGACGGGTGCTGTATGCGCGGCAGCACATCGTTGCCGGGCGAATGGCCGTGGCGTTCACATCCGTGTTCGTGGTGAGCGCGCTCGCAATCGGCTACGGGTCAGGGAAGGACGGCGCCTATGCGGCCGCGGCGCTCGGAGGCGTGATGCTGATTGGGGCCGTCCTGATGCTCCTGCGGGGGCACCGGGCGTTCAACCGCCTGGCCGAACGGCGTGACGGCCTCGCCCGCGAGCTGGGCCGGAGTACTTAGCGCGACCGTCGAAGGCGCCGCCTCGGAGAGAGGGGTCGAGCCGCGTGGCTCAGCGTCGGGGCAGCGCGAAAGCCACCAGCTTGGACCCGACGGGAGATGCCAGCAGGCCGTTCCCTCCGGCCGCGATCACCACATACTGCCGGCCGTCCCGCCCCATGAACGTCATCGGCGTGGCGTGGCCGCTCGCGTCCAGCCGCGTCTCCCAGAGCGCCGCGCCCGAGTCGGCGTCGAACGCGCGGAACCGCTCGTCAATCGTCGCCGCGATGAAGACAACACCCGACGCGGTCGCGATCGTCCCGCCGATGTTCGGGGAGCCCGTGCGGTCGAACCCGCGCGCCTTCAGATCGTCGAACACTCCCAGCGGCACCCGCCAGGCCACGGCGGCGCGATTGACGTCGATGGCAATCAGCTCGCCGAACGGAGGGGCCGAGCAGGGCAGTTTCGTCTTCGGGTTCCAGAATCGCGCGTAGGCGCTCGCCCACGGTGAGGTCCGGGCGTAGGTCTCCGCGCCGGTCGCAGGATTGACGCGACGCGCCATCCGTCCGACCTGCCCCAGGTTCATGATGTTCGTGAAGACCAGGCTGCGGCCCGCATCGTAGGAAAGCCCGCTCCAGTTCCCGCCGCCGAGCGTACTTGGGAACATCACCATCGTGCCGTCCAGCCCGGGAGGCGTGAAGATGCCTTTCGTATACATCCCGTGCTCTTTCCAGATCTCCCTGCAATACGCCGCGTGCTCGGGCGTCAGGGTGTAGAAATCGGTCTCGGGATCGAACGTGGTCCGTGCCAGCGGTGGCGGGGCGAGCGGGAAGGGTTGCGTCGGCCATGTCTGTTCGCCCGGAACCGTGCTCTGTGGAACCGGACGCTCCTCGAGCCCGAACAGCGGCTCCCCTGTCACCCGGTCGA
Organism: Acidobacteriota bacterium; assembly: GCA_013697225.1. Lineage (GTDB taxonomy): Bacteria > Acidobacteriota > Vicinamibacteria > Vicinamibacterales > 2-12-FULL-66-21 > JACCXG01. The sequence continues at coordinate 3,015 of JACCXG010000454.1, read as the reverse complement.
AGATGAAGAGGGTGCTCATCTTGGTGATGACGGCAACCGCCGGCACCCGCCGCCCGTCGCGCACGGTGACATCGATCAGCGTCGGCGCGGCGGGCAGATCCCAGTCCCAGATGTCGTGGTGCACGAGCTGGTGAAACCATTTCAGCCTCCCCGTCAGGGCGTCGATGGCCAGGAGCGAGTTGGCGTAAAGGTTCTGGCCACGGCGATCCGCACCGTAGAAATCGGACGTAGGGGAACCGGTCGGCGCAAAGAGGATCCCGCGCTCCTCGTCCACCGTCATGTACGACCAGACGTTCGTGCCCGATCGGTTCTTCCAGCTCTCCCCTTCCCATGTCTCGACCCCCGGCTCGCCAGGGCGCGGAACGGTGTGAAAGGACCACAGCAGTCGTCCGGTGCGTGCGTCCCACCCCCGGATGTCGCCATACAGCCCGGTGCTCGGCTCCTGTTCCGTGTTGGCGCCTCCAGTAATAACGATGTCCTTGTAGACGAGGGGGGGTGAGATGAGGAAGAGGGACCCGTCGACATCGCCGCGTACGCTCCCCTTCAGATCGACGAATCCGCCATCGCCGAAGTCTCCGGCGATGGCACCGGTGCGGGCATCGAGCGCCATCATCCGGCCGTCCCCGGCACCGGAATAGAGGCGGGGGGGCATCTTCGCGTCTCCCGGCCAGTAGGCCACGCCGCGCCGGCTGACCGCGCCGCTCGCCTCGTACGTCCAGACGTGCGTGCCCGTTTCCGGCTCCAGGGCAATGACCTGCTTCCCCGCCGTCACGTACATCAGCCCGCCGATGACGGTGGGAGTGACCTGGAGGTCGCGGGCGCCGGTGTCGAACGTCCAGGCCTGCTGCAGGGTCGAGACGTTCTCGCGTGTAATCTGCGTCAGCGGCGAGAAGCGCTGTGCACCGGGGTCCCGGCCGGACCACGGCCAGTCTCCGTCATGACCGCTCAGCCCCGCAGCCACGCCAAGGCAGACCGCCAGCACGGGCGCTGCCGTTCTGAACCGAACCCTTGACCAGCGCTCCGGGACGCTCACGGCCGGAGCGGCCCGCTCGCCAGCAGACCGTCCAACTCCTCACGGTGCCTTGCGCGAACACGTGCTTCGTCAGTACTGATCGCACCGCGCCCGACCAGCCCCGCCAGGCATTCTTCGAACGTGAACGACCCGTCACGTCTGGACATCGTGATCTCCTGGTGAAGATGCTGCAGCGAATTCTTGCGGATGTTCTGGCGGGCGCCGTATCCCACCATCAGGAGCTCGGCCGCCGGAACGTTGTTGCCGGCAGTGCCGGGAACGAGCACCTGTGTCATGACCGCCGCGAGCGCCATCGCCAGCTCCTGGCGGATGGTGGTCTGCCGCTCGGACGGAAACGCATCCGAGACGCGCGAGACGGTCGACGCCACGTCGCTGGTGTGCAACGTCGAGAAGACGAGATGCCCGGTCTCACCCGCGGCCAGCGCAATGCGCATCGTCTCGGGGTCGCGCATCTCTCCAACCATGATCACGTCAGGCGACTGTCGTACGGCGGACCGCAGAGCGGTCGTGAAGTCAGGAGCGTCGATGCCGATCTCCACCTGCTCGACGAGGCTGCGCCGGTGCGGATGCTCGTACTCGATAGGATCCTCGATTGTGATGATGTGTTTCGCATCCCGCCGGTTGATGGCGTCCACCAGCGCGGCCACGGTTGTCGTCTTGCCGGAGCCGGTCGGCCCGCCGACGAGAACAAGGCCGTGCGCGAGCCGGCTCAGCGCCTCGATCCCGGGCGGGAGCCCCAGCTCGCTCAGCTCGGGAGGGTTCAGCGGCAGCGCGCGTATGCTGGCCGCCGCGCGGCCACGCTCGCGATGCAGGTTCACACGGAATCGGCCGCCAGGCCCCCGGCGCAGTGACGCATCCGCGATGCCGTGCTTCCGGTATTGCTCCGCGGCGTACGCAGGCAGGGCCGGCAGCACGGCGTCTTCGATCTCCTCTCCGTCGAGGGGTGGCTCGGCAAGCGGACGAACAGCACCCTGACGCCGTATTGCCGGCGGCGCTCCAGAGACGAGGTAGAGGTCGCTGCCACCCTGGCCCCGGAGAAGGGCAAGCCAGTCGTCCAGCCGGTTTGCTTCCTGGGTGCGCCTCGAGCCCAACGCGTTCAGCTCGGTCACCAGCCGATCGAGTTCGGGAGTGTTGTCCATCGGGATCACCGCTCGTGAAGGCTGCTGAAAAGCACTCCTCCAGCAGCAGTAGCCTATTCTGTCGCTGTCGAGCCGGGGCGGCAAACCCATTCTCCCGGCGGACCTGGACGAGATCGGCCGTCAGTACGTCGGGGCTCTCGCGAATGAGGGAGATTGTTCGCCGCGGTGCCCACGGGCGCCATCCCGCCCGAGGTGCGCGCCGCGCTCCCGGCTGTCAGCAGATCGGCCGAACCTCCGCACACGCGACGCAACGCCGGGAGCTTCTTCGATCCCGCGCGGTGCCGGGGCGTGCCGTGAGACTCGACGATCACCCGCTCGAAACCGGACAGCGCCGAAGCGACAGAGGGGCAGTCGCTCTCCGGCTTCAACGTCCCGTGAGCCGCGAGATCGGAGGGAGACGTGATCTGCGGTGCCGCGAGTGAGAGCGGCGGCGCCGGAGCTACGTGGCCGGCTGTGGAGGCGATCCCGGGCAGTAGCGCGCCACGATGTGGCAGAGCTCGTCGAAGTCAGTGGGCTTGTGCAGGCACTCGACCGCCCCAAGACGCAGTGCCTCTCCCACCAGTTCAGGACCAGCGGCGGACACGCAGATGACCGGTGTCGACTGCGCCGCGGCCAGCCGCTTCCGCTCCCGCAGGAAGCTGAGACCGTCCATGATGGGCATCATCAGGTCCAGCAGAATCAGGCAGGGCGTGCCGCACTTCAGCGACTGCAGCCCCTCGGCGCCGTTGCCGGCCATCTTCACCGTATATCCCACACACTCGAGCATCGTCCGCTCGATAGCCTGCATGTCCGGGTCGTCCTCGATTACAAGCACAGTTGGCATAAACGTCATTCAGGCGAGAT
>JACCXG010000257.1 GCA_013697225.1 Acidobacteriota bacterium | reverse complement strand
CACCTTGTAGACAATCACTAAATGTCGGCCGCTGTGTCTCCACCGGAAAAGAGGTGTGAGGTTCACCTGTCATCGTCCCGCCTGAGCGAACAGCTGAACCTTTGTTTCGCCGTGCGCCACAAACCTGAACGAGCAAGGAGGGGGGCCACGCAATGCCTTTGAGCACGACTCCGGATGGTGATGCGCTACGCGCATTTGTCCCCTGGCTACCTGAGCGAGGAGGTCAAGAAACTGGACACATTCAGCCTAAACAGCCGGAGCACCGAAAGGGCAAGAAAAGGGCAACGTGCGCCCGATAGCGATCGCCGCCAGACGAAAGGCGCGAAAATACCGAAGGAAAGTGGCTCCTCAGCCTGGACTCGAACCAGGAACCCTCCGGTTAACAGCCGGATGCTCTACCATTGAGCTACTGAGGAACAGGGCAGCGAGAACCGCTTGGGAAGAACTCCCAGTGTAAGGGATTTCCGGCGGCTCGTGCAAGCCGCCGGATGGCCTACCGGACTTCTGTTTCCAGCTCGATCTTCAGCGAGCCACGCAGCGCATTCGAGATCGGGCACTTGCTCTCCGCTTCCCGCGCAACCTCCTCGAACTGCGACTTCTCGATCCCCTGCAGCCCCTCCGCCACCACCTTCAGCTTCGAGGTCGTCACCGTGATGCCGGCATCCCCCTTGTCGGCAAGGATGGTCGCGGACACGTGCGTGCGATCGATCGAGCCTCCCTTTCGCCCGACGGCCGCGTTGAGCGCCATGGCATAACACGCGGCGTGCGACGCAGCCATCAGCTCCTCAGGGCTGGTGTTGCCGCCGGGCTCCCCGATGCGCGACGGGAACGAGACAGGCAGCGAGAACGCCCCGGTGCCGGCCTTGGCCGTCCCCTTCCCCTCCATGATCGACCCGGACCAGTCCACCTCGACCGAACGCGAAAAAGTTGCCATCACATCTCCAGGAAAAACGCCCTGCACCGCTCGAGGCGGCGGGCGCACGTCGAACCCTCATCATCCCGGACTACGCCCGACGCGTCAACCGCTCCGGCCGCTTCTTTCCGTCCGCCGTCACGGCAAGCTGCACCACAAGTCCCACGACGCCGAGCGCCAGCGCAATCCACAGATCCCACGTCGTCTGGGGCAGCGGATCGAGCGGGTACACGCGGTACACCGCGCCGACCGTCGCCTGCAGTGCGGCGGGGTCCCCCATGAGGGCCGCACCCCCGATCAGCGCCGTCTGCGCACCACCGAACGCCGTCGCGACGATGATGACATACCGCTGCAGCGCCAGCGCCGCGAGCGCCCCCACGATCGACACGAGAATGACGACGAGCAGCGTCGGCTCCGTCCCGAGCGCGGCAGAAGCCATGTGCGCCGCGGCCGCACCGATCCCGGCGCCGAGCAGCGCCACGCCGGCAAAATACGCGACGATCAGAATGAGCGCCCCGACGATCCCGCCAGCAAGCCACGTGAGGATCATCCAGAGCGTCTGGTCGGCAGGCATGAACGAGCTCGCCAGCAGCGCCCCAATGATGAACCCGTAGATGGCGAGCACGACGCGGAAGACGCGGTACCCAACAAAGCACGCCAGCAACCCGCCGGCCAGCAGGATGAGGGCCGCAGGTGTCTGGAGCGTGGCGGGAAGCACGCAGGATTATAAACCCCGTTATCATTTACCGTGCGCCCTCGCTCGATGACCCTGACTGGCCTGATCACGACGGCCGGGGGAATCGCCCTCTTTGCATGGCTGGTCTGGGACGCCGGTCCGCGCGAGATCGCCAGCGGAGTCCGGCAGGTCGGCTGGGGGCTTGCCGCCGTCATCGTCATTGCGGGCATCCGCTTCGCCGCCCGCGCCGCGGCCTGGGCCCGCTGCATCGAGCCCCCCCACACGCTCCGCCTCGCCGAGGCGTTCAAGGCTGTCGTGTCGGGGGATGCGTTGGGCAACGCCACACCGCTGGGGCCACTCGTCAGCGAACCCGCAAAGGTCGCGCTCGTGCGCAACCAGGTGCCGATGGGCCCGGCCTTCACGGCGCTCGCGATAGAGAATCTCTTCTACACGCTGTCGGTCGCCGCCATGATCGCGGCCGGCACGATTGCGTTGCTCCTGCGCGGCAGCCTCGACTCCTTCTTCGTTGGCGAGCGCCTCGCAGCCGCCGGTATCGACCCGGCCTCGCTGCGCCTCGCGGCGGAAATCGCGATCGCGGCGGTACTCGTGACCTATGTGATCGCCGCCTGGGCCCTGTGGCGCAAGCCCGCGCTCCTCAGCAGCAGCGCCACGTTCGTCGGACGCTTCTGGACCTCCCCGGCGCTCCAGACGCGAATGGGCAAACTGCGCCGCCTGGAGCAGGACATCTATACCTTCGCATCACGACGGCGCCAGGCGGTCGGCCCGCTTATCGCTACCGAGTTGCTGTTTCACGCTCTCGGGGTGCTCGAGGTGCACCTGACGCTGTGGCTGCTGCTTGGCGCACCGCCGCCACTCGTCACATCGTTCGTGCTCGAGACCGTGAACCGGCTCATCACGGTGGTCTTCAAGTTCGTGCCGATGCAGCTTGGGGTGAACGAAGGGGGGACGGTGCTCGCCGCGCAGATCCTCGGGCTGGGCTCACACGTGGGGCTCACGCTCGCCATCATCCGCAGGGCGCGGGTGCTGTTCTGGCAGCTGGCCGGTACAGGACTGCTCGTGCGGCATGGTCTCTCGGCGCGCCGCATCCTGGACGACGCGGAGCTCACGGAATCGGGGAAAGCGTGAAACCCGACTGAGTGGCGAGAGGCCTTGACCCCTCACAGCTTGCACAAATGAGTCAAGTTTTCTCAGGGGTCAAGGCCGTCCGCGCGTCAGCGCGGCGTTATCAAACGATGCGGTCTAGCGAGGCGGAGCCTGGACGGTCTGAGGCGGAGCCTCGCTAGACTTCCCGGCGCCCTTCGAGCGCCTTGTGCATCGTCACCTCGTCGGCGTATTCGAGATCGCTGCCGACGGGAACGCCCATGGCAATCCTGGTGACGCGCACACCCAGCGGCTTGAGGAGCTTGGCGAGGTAGATGGCGGTGGCCTCCCCTTCGACGTTCGGATTCGTCGCAAGGATGACCTCTTCGATCCCGCCGTTCCCCACCCGCGTGAGCAGCTCGCGGATCCGCAGGTCGTCGGGACCAGTGCCGTGCAGCGGCGACAGGGCGCCCATCAGCACGTGATAAAGGCCCTTGAAATCACGTGTGCGCTCGATCCCTGTGACGTTCTCCGGCTCTTCGACGACGCAGATGATGCGGCCGTCCCGGCCGGGATTCGTGCAGAAGAAGCAGGGATCGGTGTCGGTGATGTTGCTGCAGATCGAGCAGTAGGTCACGCGGTCCTTGACCTCACGCATGGCCTCGACGAGGCGCTCGACCTCCTCGCGCGGCGTCTTCAGCACGTGAAACGCGAGCCGCGCCGCACTCTTGGCGCCAATCCCCGGCAGACGTTGCAGCTGCTCGATCAGCCTGGTGAGGGGATCGGGCCTGCTCATCAGGAGAGGCCGGGGATTTTCATGCCGCCCATCATCCCCTGCATCTGCTTCGACATCGCCTCATCGACCTTGCGATGCGCATCGTTCAACGCGGCCAGGATCAGGTCCTGCAGCATCTCGACATCGTCCTTCGATACCGCCTCGGGATCGATGGTGAGCGAGTGCACCTGCTTCGACCCGTCGATCACGACGGTGATCATGCCGCCGCCGGAGGTCGCTTCAACCCGCATGTCGGCCATCTGCTTCTGCATGCGTTCCTGCATCTGCTGGGCCTGCTTCATCATCTGCTGGATGTTCACGGCTTCTCCCTTCTCCCTTGTCCCTTGTCCCTTGCAAGCATCTACATCTCCTCCACGTCCCGGATCTCGGCGGCAAAGACGTCGAGCATGGCCTGGACGCCGGAGTCTGCGAGCGCCTGCTCCCGAAGCGCGGCCTTCTTCTCGGTCCCCTCGCCAGGCCCGCTGCCCGCATCTGTCTGGCCGCCTGGAGGCGTGGCGGCGGAGCCTTCGGCGGTGACGATCGTCATCTTCCGGCCGGCAAGCTGGGTTGCTGTGGTCTCGAGAAGCGGACGGGTACCTTCGAGCTGGGCCTTCAACGCGCGGTGCTGGGGGGCAAACGTGATGACGACCTGATCGCCGCTGATATCGATCCGCTGCGCCTGCGCGATGACCGTTCCGTAGAAGAACTTCTTCACCTTCCGGATCTCTTCGAGAAAGGCTTCCTTGAGTCGGTCGGCAGGAACAGGCTCTACCGCGGGCAGGCCGGCGGTCGTTTCTGTCTGCCTCGCCGCCGGGCCCTTTGCCGGCGCCTCGGGGCGAACCGGCTCGCGACGCTCGGCTGTCGGGCGCGCGGGCGCGGGCCGGGCGGCGGGTACCGATGGACGTGATCCTGCACCCATATTCCGTGTCGGGGGGGCTGGAAGCGTTGGCCGGGTGCTCGTCGCGGGTGCCCCTGAGCGCCCCGATGCTGCGGCACGCGGCGATGGGCCACCAGCCTCGAGGCTCTGGATCACATCACTCAACGGAACCAGCTTCCGCAGATGGATCCAGCGCAACAGCGTCATCTCGAGATGGAACCGCGGCTGCATGGAGTTCCGGATCTCGAACTCCCCCTTTGTGAGCACGTCGAATGCGCGCATCAGATCTTCAGGGGAGAACATCGCGGAGACAGCCTTCAGCGCGTCCCGCTCCCCTTCCGCAGCCAGCTCCGGATCATCGAGCCTCGAGGGGTCCAGGGAAATGACGAGCAGGTCCCGTGTCAGCCGGCCAAGCTCACGGAGCACGGTGCGCAGCTCGTAACCCGCTTCCACCGCGCGGTCGGTGAGCGCAAACACCGCGGCTCCATCTTCACGCGCAACGGCCTCCGCCATCTCCAGCAGCAGCTCGCGACGGACGAGCCCCAGCACGCCTGCCACGTCCTCGGCCGTGATGGTGTTCCCCGCAAAGGCGATGACCTGATCGAATGCGCTCTGCGCGTCGCGCATGCTGCCATCCCCTGCCCGCGCCACCAGCATGATCGCCGCATCGTCTATGGCGATTTCCTCGGCGTCGGCAATCGTCCGCAGCTGCGCCGCAATCTGCTTCACCCCGATGGTCTTCAGCTCGAAGACCTGCGAACGGGACTGGATGGTCGGCGGCACCTTGTCGATCTCGGTCGTCGCCATCATGAAGACGACGTGCGGGGGGGGCTCTTCGATGGACTTCAGGAGGGCGTCGAACGACTGCGGGGAGAGCCGATGGACCTCGTCGATGATGAAGACCTTGTAACGGTCGCGAACGGGGGCGATGCCAAGTCCCGAGATGATGATGTCGCGGACCTTGTCCACCCCGGTGTGTGTGGCGGCATCCATCTCGAGCACGTCCATGTCGCGCCCCTCGGCAATCTCGATACAGGCGTCGCAGGCGCCGCATGGCTCGGCGGTTGGGCCATTCTGGCAGTTGAGGCAGCGCGACAGGATCCGCGCCGTCGTCGTCTTGCCGACGCCGCGGGGGCCGGCGAAGACGAAGGACTGGGCGATGCGGCCGGCGCCGATGGCGTTGCGGAGGGTCTGGGTGACGGCGCGCTGGCCGATGACGTCCTGAAACCGCTGCGGACGCCACTTCCTCGCGAGAACCTTGTAGGACACGTGTGGCTGCTGGTGGTGTGTGGATCGGTCAGGGGACATGTGGGACCGGCGGGACCCACCGCGATCCGGAGTCACCTGCGGCACATCGCAGGGTCTGCTTAGCGCTGCTGCCTTCCGGCCCTGACGCGGTTCGCAGGCTGAGATTGCACAGGGTCCGGATCGCGGTGCGACCCGCCGGCGCCCGGCTGGCACCGAGGCGGCCCGGCATCAGCGGAAGCCTCA
>JACCXG010000351.1 GCA_013697225.1 Acidobacteriota bacterium | reverse complement strand
AACCGGAGATGTCCTTCGCCGGTCGACGACTTCCCGCCAGCTGGCACGCTGTTGTGCGGGGTTCCCCATCCGGTTCAACGCACACGTCCGCAGCACGTCAGCGTGTAGGATATATCCGATATCTGATCTGATGTTCTATACCTGAATTGACTGAGTGTCAAGTGGTCTTGGGTTGGGGTTTGGGGTAAGTCAGCAACGTACACCGTACGGTCGTCGGGACCGGCTATGCCGCTCGGCACGTATCAAGCTATTTGCCTGTACCCGGGCGCTGACGGACGTCTCCCCGGTCGGTCTGACGTTGGTGCGAGTCCAGGACGTTCGCCTGGATCGCTCTGTTGATGGCGCTCGGTGGCGACGTGAACGAGTGATTAGCTCGATCGACGTCTACTCAACAACCACTTAATGTCGGTGGGTTCACCAGGTAAAGCTTCCCGATGGCGGCGGCCAGAGCCCCATCAACCGTCTTAGTAAGATCACCTGTCCCAGGTGATGTGAATTGTGCTGTGCCATGTGGACGATGGCTTCACCCACGGTGTAGTGCGCCATCGGCGGGAACTCGATCGCTGGAGAGATGAGCTCCCCGCTGCGCTCTCCGAGCGCCGCCGCCCGCGCGAGCCCCTCGAGGAACCGTGCATGAATCTCTGGCCATGTTCCGGTTCGGACCTCCGGCCATCCGAGGGCTGCGGCCGCCGCCGGCGGCTCCGCCACGCCTGTGCAGCGGCCGTAGAACCAGTCCTGCCAGAAAACCATGTGGGCGACGATAGCCGCAATGGAATGTGGCGCGCCATCCAGTCGACGTTCCGCGTCGGCCGCCGTCAGTTGATCGAGCGCGGCTCTCGGCGGAAACGTGAGCGAGCGTGTCGATCAGGAATTCATGCGCGTTCACGGGCGAAATGCTAGCACGCACAACAGGTCCGTCATCATGTGGCAGCGCTCGTGGCGCCCGTGGATACACGAAGGAATCCGTCGCTCGCTCACGCGAGCTGACGCCGCCGCGTGAGGGTCGGGTGCCGGGTATGATGCCCGGGAAATGCCCTGCAGCAGCCTCAGTGCGTAAACCCGTGCAGACCGGCGCGCGGCTGCTGATCGCCTACATCGCCTTCGTCAGCCTCGGGCTCCCGGACGCCGTCATCGGCATCGCCTGGCCGAGCGTCCGCGAGACGTTCGGTCTCGGTCAGGCGGCGCTGGGGTACTACTTCCTGGCCGTCGGCGCCGGCGTCTTCACCTCCGGCATCATCTCGGGACGCCTCGTGCAGTGGCTGGGGCTGGGACCCCTGCTGATCGCCAGCACCCTGCTGGCCTCATGTGCCCTGTTCGGCATCGCCCTGTCTCCGGTCTGGCCTGTGGCGGTGCTTGCCGCCCTGGTGCTCGGGCTGGGCTCGGGCGCGATCGACGCGGGCGTCAACGGGTTTGCCGCGGCGAATTTCTCCCCCCGCCAGGTGAACTGGCTCCACGCGTGCTACAGCACGGGTGCGGCCACGGGGCCTCTCGTGATGACAGCGGTGTTGACCGGCGGGAAGCCCTGGACCAGCGGCTATTTCACGATAGCTGTGACCCTCCTGGGCATGGCCGTTCTCTTTACCGCCACCCGAGGAATGTGGCGTTCCACGCCCGTGCTATCGAGGGCTGCAGAGCCGGTTGCAGCGCCAGGTGCCCAATCACCGCCCGCCCTCGAGATGGTGGGACCATGGGAGGCATGCCGTCACCCGCTGGTACCTGTCCAGATGGTGATCTTCTTCGCCTACACGGGCCTCGAGGTGACGCTCGGGCAGTGGGCCTACACGGTCAACACTGAAGGGCGCGGTGTGGCCGAAGCGACGGCCGGCCTGTGGACCTCCGGCTACTGGGCGGCCATTCTCGCCGGCCGCATCACGCTCGGCGCCATCGTCGAGCGGGTCGGATCGGACCGTCTGGTTCGCCTGGCCACGGTGGGGGCACTCGCCGGCTCGGGGCTCTTCGCCCTGGGTGGCCCGGGAGGGGGCGCGGTAGGCCTGGTGATTGCGGGCTTCTGGCTGGCCCCGATTTTCCCGACGCTCATCTCGCGCACGGCGGGCCGTCTGCCCCCTGGCGTCGCCGCCCACGCCGTGGGCTTCAAAATCAGTGCGGCCATGGTGGGCGTCGCTGTGGTGCCGTTGGTCGCCGGCGTGGCGGCCGAAACGTTCGGGTTGGAAGCCGTCGGCTTCGTTGCCGCGGCCACGGCAGCCAGCCTGCTCGCCGGACACGAAGCGCTGCTGAGGATGTCCTCTTCAGAACACAGCAGGAACGCCACGCCGCTCGCCTGAGATAGCGTCCGCCGCTCAGCTGTTGGAATCTGGAGGCGTCGGCCCAGCCCGCCCACCGGCGCCCCCAAATAGCACTGGTCAGCACGGCCCGGAGGGCCTGACCGGGAATATCCCTTCGCGGCACGCACTGCTCCACGAGGCAGTGCGCCGCGGTATGATGAGCACCGCTGCAGGACCTCTGCGGCGTGAGGTGCTCATGAAACGACGAGAGTTCCTGGGATCAGTAGCGGCAGTCGGGCTTGCCGCGCGTTCATCCTCTGGTCAGGGGCGTCCGGCCGCGCCGACACCGGCCCTCCGGCCCGAGACGCTGAAGTTCGGCGTCGCCTCCTACTCGCTGCGCAAGTTCTCATTCGAGAAGTGCCTCGAGATGGCCAAGGCCCTCGACGTCCGTTACCTGAACTTCAAGGACGTCCACATTCCGCGGACCGATTCCCCTGACGCCATCCGGGCCGCCCGCGCCAGGGTGGAGGCCGCGGGCTTCACGATCATGGGTGGCGGCACGATCACCATGAAGAACGACGAGGCACAGGTGCGGAAAGACTTCGAGTACGCCCGCCTCGCCGGCATGCCGCTCATCGTCGCGGCGCCCTCGATTGACTCACTCGACGTGGTCGAGCGGATGGCCAGGGAATTCAAGATCCGCGTGGCCATTCACAATCACGGTCCGGAGGACAAGTTCTACCCGTCCCCGTACGACGCTTACAAGCACATCAAGGATCGCGACCCGCACATGGGGTTGTGTGTGGACGTCGGCCACACGGTGCGGGCGGGCGTGGATCCGGCCGAGTCCATCGTGGAGCTCCGCGACCGTGTGTACGACCTGCACCTGAAGGACCTGCGCGACCTGAACGACCGGGACAGCCAGGTCA
>JACCXG010000349.1 GCA_013697225.1 Acidobacteriota bacterium | reverse complement strand
CGGGGTGTACGGCATGTCGAAGCTGCTCGGCGAGTGGCTCGCTGCCGATGCGAAGCGCGCGTACGTCCTTCGAGTCGAGAGCCTCTTCGGAGGGCAGCCGGCAAAGAGCAGCGTCGATCGCATCCTGTCGGGGATCCGGGAGGGAGCGCCAGTACGCGTCTTCTCGGATCGCGTGGTGACACCAAGCTACGTTGAGGACGTCGTCCTGGCCACGGACGCGATCCTGAAGCTGGAACCTCCAGCCGGAACATACCACTGCGTGAACAGCGGGGAGGTGACGTGGCTCGGGCTTGCGGAGGAGGCCGCCCGGCTGATGGGCACCAAAGCTGATCTCGTGCCGGTTCGAGTGTCCGAGGTCCCGCTACGCGTCCGCCGGCCTCAGTACTGTGCCTTGTCCAACGAGAAGCTGCGACGGGCCGGCATCCCCATGCCTCCGTGGCAGGACGCGCTCGCGCGATACCTGAGGGGGTGAGCACTGGGATACGCCAACGCCCAACTCCCAACTCCCAACGCCCAACTCCCAACGCCCAAAAAACTCTAGTTGGAGGTTGGGAGTTGGTAGTTGGGAGTTGACCCCGCTCTTCCAATCAATCGAGCGCTTGTTCGACGAGTGCGGCTATCCGTGAGCCGATCGCCAGGCAGGCGGTCAGGCCGGGGGAATCGATGCCGGCGGCATGAATCAGCCTCGGGTGAACGCGATCCGGGCGAATCATGAAGTCGGCGAATGACTCGGTTGCAGGATGGAGCTTCGGGCGGATGCCGCTGCCGCCGTATGTCAGGTCATCCACGGTCAGCTCCGGGATCAGCAGTCTCGCTTCCGGCAGGAACGCTTCTGCCGGCAGGCGGTCGGATTCATAATCGTCCTTCCCCTCCTGGAAGCGCACCGTCGGGCCGAGCAGCACGCTCCCGCCGGTCGTCCTGGTCAGGTGCACACCCAGACTATGGCCAAGCGGGTGCGGCAACGGATAGACGAGCCCGTTCAGCAGCCCCGTGCGGGACTTCTTCAACTCCGCGTACTCCCCCCGGCACGGATAGATGGTGAACGACTCTCCTCCGAGCAGGGCCGACATCTCATCGGCGTGCAGCCCGGCGGCATTGACGACGGTGCGTGCGAAGATGGTTTCGGCAGGGGTCCGCAGGAGGAAGCCGTCGTCGGTCGGCTCACCTCCGGACAACGGCGTGCCGCGCAGGAACACCGCATCGTGATGTTCGGCCAGCTGGAGCAGCGTGCGTACGAGCGCCTCCGCTTCGACGCGCCCGGTGCCGGGAGACCACAGTGCGGCGACACCAGCCACGTGTGGCTCGCGCGCGCGGATGAACTGAGGCCCGACGATCTCCAGCCCCGGGACGCCGTTGCCGAGTGCCCGCTGTCCGAGCGCTTCGAGCGCGGGGACTTCTTCCTCGGCAATGGCCACCACGAGCTTCCCGCACCGCTCGTGCGGCACGCGGTGCGCCGCACAGAACGAGTAGAGCCGCGCGGCACCTTCGACACAGAGCTGCGCCTTGAGCGTCCCCGGCGGGTAGTACAGGCCCGCGTGGATGACCCCGCTGTTGTGCGTACTGGTTTCCATTCCGGGCCGGTGCCGGCGTTCGAGGAGGCAGACCGAGCGTCCGGACGCCGCAAGCTGCGCGGCGGCAGAGAGCCCCGTCACCCCCGCGCCGATGATCACCGTATCGAGAGACATCTTCCGATTGTAGGAGAACGGCGGCCGGCGTAGAGGGGGCGGATCAGCGCGGCACCGTGCGTCCCAGGCGCGCCGTGACCCCCGTGCCGTCGGAAACGCGGATCTGCACCGGCACATAGGGTGGATCGTTGCGGCCGGCAGGGATGACGAGCCGGTAGGTGTGCCAACCCGACGAGGTGACGATCACACGGTCCGCGACACGGTTCCTGAACCGTATTTCCATGGCGACCGGGGCGGACCCGTCTTCCAGCCGGAGAGGGATATCCACGGCGCGGGCGGAGGTCGGGGCAAACAGCGTCACGCGGTCCGTGAACGTCTGGTATCGCATCCCTTCTTCGTCCACCGCCCACCGCGAGACACCGTAGCGGATGTGTTCCAGGTCCAGGGTTGCACTCTCCGCCCGGAATCGCCATGGCAGGAAGGCGAGGACCAGCGCGGCCAGCAGCGTCCCGGCCTTCCGCGCAGAGCGGACAGCCGGCTCGCTGCCCGGGAGGGGCACGCTCCCGCAAGCCAGCCCGAGCACCAGCCAGAAGACATGGCTGACCTCCGGAGTCAGGAGCGGGTGGCCGAGCATCGCCGTGAGTCCAAAAGCCACGAGTCCTGCTGCGGCCCCCCCAATGGCTGGCGCGTCCCCGAAGCCCGCCGCCGTGACGATCCGTCGTCCGGCGCGCCACAGCAGCCATGTGAAGGCGGCAAACCCCGCCACCCCAAGCTCCGCGAGGATCTGAAGAGCATTGTTGTGGGCATTCTCGCGCGGGTAGAAATGCGATCCGGCGAGGAGGGGGCCGGACGCTTCGTAGAAGCCGCCAACCCCCACGCCGAAAAACGGATGTTGCGCAAGCAGATCGAGACTCACGCGCGCCATCTCGAGCCGGATCTGTACGGCAATCGGGGTGGCCGCTCCGATGACACGATTCGGGAACAGCGCAAGGAAGGCAGCCGCGAGCACCAGGATCAGCACGAGCGCCGCGACCGTCCGAATGACCCCCCGTCTTCCGGTGTACACACCGGCCAGCGTGGAGAGCAGCGATACGACGAGAATGGAAGCGACCGCTGCCCGTGATCCGGTCAGCCACGCCGCCGCGAAGATCACCACTGCGAGGGTCAGCCAGAGTACGCGCCGCAGGGCACCTGCGTGCAGCGCCAGCGCGCCGGCAGGAAAAAACATGAGTGCGAAATAGGAGCCGGCAGCATTGACGTCGGGGTACTGGATGCTCACACGGACCGTCGCAAGCAGCTCGCGCAGCCGCTCGAGCGGCGACGCCGAGGCGAGTGCGGCTACGCCAATGCGCTGGAGATTGAGGGCCGCTGCTCCGGCCCCTCCGATCACAGCCATCCTGGCCACCTGCACGGCAAACGCCCGTCGTGCCGTACAGGCGGCAACAGTGGCCGCGAACACGCCCAGCCCTTCGAGGTAAATCACCCCCGACTCGAGGCCTCGGACGCCATGCCGATCCAGGAGCAGGCCGTGCTGCAGTGTGTATACGACGGTCTCCCGGAATGCGGCAGGTCCGAGCAGCGCCCACTGGCCGGACATCTCCACCGCCATCGAGGCGAGGACGACGGTCGTTGCGCAGATGACCGGCCAGGAGAGGTCAGCGGGCAGCAGCGGGGTACGAAAGCGCACGAGGCCCACGCGGAGCGACCAGCCGGTGAGCGTGGCGAGGATCAGCGCTTCCCGGAGGGGGAAGGGCGCTCCGAAGAAGCCCCCCAGCGCGCCGATGACCGGGCCGAGGCCGGCCAGCACAAGGAGCGCGTGTCGGGGCTGCAGGGCTGCCAGCACGACGGGCAAGACGATGACCAGCCGGACCCACGGGAGAGGGGCGGCAATGCTCCATGCCGCGTAAAGGAGCAGGAGCAGCAGGAGCGCGGAAAGTGCGCCGCCGGTTCGGCGAGCGAGTGCGGCGGCCATGGCAGAGCGGGGCCTCAGTCTACCATGCGGCTCGGCGTTGACCCTCTCGGCGCCATTGGGTATGATTCGTGGGATTTCCTCATGAATTGGGCGGAAAACATCATTGGCTAAGCGCGCGGTCATCACCGGCATCACGGGTCAGGACGGCTCCTACCTGACCGAGTTGCTCCTCGACAAAGGCTACGAGGTCGTCGGCATCGTCCGCCGATCCAGCGCGCCCAATCTGTGGAGGATCGAACATCTGCTCGGTCGCATTCAGCTGCGGCCTGCGGATCTCCTGGACCAGCTCTCGCTGATCCGCGTGCTCGCCGATGTTCGGCCGCACGAGCTTTACAACCTGGGGGCCATGTCGTTCGTGCCCGCTTCCTGGGAACAGCCGATGCTGACCGGGGAGTTCAACGCGCAGGGGGTCACGCGGGTCCTCGAAGCCATACGGCAGGTGGATCCGGAGATTCGCCTCTACCAGGCCTCCTCGAGCGAAATGTTCGGCAAGGTCCGCGAGGTCCCGCAGACCGAGCTGACGCCGTTCTACCCGCGGAGCCCGTACGGAGTGTCCAAGGTCTACGGGC
Source organism: Acidobacteriota bacterium (assembly GCA_013697225.1). GTDB lineage: Bacteria > Acidobacteriota > Vicinamibacteria > Vicinamibacterales > 2-12-FULL-66-21 > JACCXG01. The sequence continues at coordinate 64 of JACCXG010000349.1, read as the reverse complement.
ACTACATCACGGTGAACTACCGTGAGAGCTACGGGCTGTTTGCCTGTTCGGGCATCCTCTTCAA
>JACCXG010000339.1 GCA_013697225.1 Acidobacteriota bacterium | reverse complement strand
GGAATGACGACTGAGACCGCACGCGTGTCGGCCACTCAGGATTCCCAGCTCCTGCCCGGCCGGCGGCCGCCTGCGACCGGCTCGGACTCCTCCCGCTTTTCCGGCAGCTCGAGCGAGCGCACGCGGTAAACCAGGTCTTCGAGCAGCTTGCGGTTGGCGGAGATGACGTCGGCGAGGAGCCCGATGAGGATGACCTGGAAGCCGACGATCATCAGGACCGCTGAGAAGATCAGCGACTGCACGTACTGCCCGCGGGCGACATAGTCGGTGACGTAAATATAGAGGAAGCGGAACGCCGGGATGAGCCCCGCACTGAAGATCGCCAGCCCTATGTACGTGAAGATCTTGAGCGGCTCGTACATCGCGTAAATCCGTACGATCGTGGCGCTGGATTTCTTGATGTACGAGAAGACGCTGCCGAAGAGGCGCGATTCCCGCGTTCGCGGGTTGGTGGCCACGGGCACGTGGGCGATCGCCATCCGTTTCTTCCCGGCCTGGATGATCGACTCGAGCGTGTAGGAGAACTCCGAGACGATCGTCATCCGCAGCGCCGCTTCGCGCGTGTAGGCGCGGAACCCGCTCGTCGTGTCCGGCACCGACGTGTTCGAGACCTGACGGACGACCCAGCTCCCAAGCCGCTGGAGCTGACGCTTGCGCCAGGACATGTGGTCGATCTCGGCAATCATGCGGTCGCCGATGACGATGTCCGCCTCTCCACGGAGGAGCGGGCCGATCAGCGCCGGAATGTCCTTGGCCGCGTACTGGTTGTCGGCATCCGTGTTCACGATGACGTCCGCACCGAGCTTGAGGGACGCGTCGATACCGGCCATGAAGGCTGCGGCAAGCCCCTTGTTCCGGCGCAGCCGCACGACGTGATCCACCCCGCATGCGCGTGCCACGTCCGACGTGCCGTCACGGGAGCCGTCATCGATCACCAGTATCTCGACGGCGTCGAATCCAGCCACGCTCCGGGGAAGGTCCGCGACGGTGGCCGGGAGGGTGGCCGCCTCGTTCAGGCAGGGGATCTGGATGATCAGTTTCTTCACGGCAATGTCAGGAAGTGCCCACCAGCTTTTCGATCACGCCGTCCCAGCTGATCCGGCGCGCTACCTCGAACCCCGCATCGCCCAGCGCCGCCGCGCGCCCCCGGTCCGCAGCAAGGGACTCGAAGGCGTCCGCGATTGCCTCGGCCACGGGCTCGCAGACGACTCCGTTCTCGCCGTGCACGACGAACTCGTTGGGTCCACCCGAGTCGGTGCACGTGACGACCGGCTTCCTTGCGAGGAACGCTTCCAGCGTCACGTACCCGAAATCCTCGTCGAACGGCGGGTACACGACCGCGAGCGCGTCCCTGTACAGCTCGAGCAGCGTCTCGTCGCCTACGGAGCCGAGAAACGCGACCCGATCCTGCACGCCGACCGATTGCGCGAGGCGCTCTGCGTTCGCGCGTTGCGTTCCGTCGCCGGCAATCACCAGGCGCAGCCCCTGACCGCACTTTGCGATCGCCGAGATGGCCAGGTCCACGCGTTTGACGGACTCTATCCGGCCGACGCAGAGAATGTAGTCGCCGTACGCGCCGGGCGTCAGCCTTGGCGCGAGACGGGGAGGATGATACAGCGGCTCGGCCTGCAACCCGTTGAACTTCGCCAGGCGGGCGGCTGTGTTCCTCGCATTGGTGAAGACCCTGCGGCACTCGCCCAGCATACGCGTGTCCAGATCGATGAGGCGATCCCGCAGTCCGACGTCGGAGTCCGTGTGCGCAAAGTCGCTGTAGGGCGTGCCGGCAAGCTCGTAGGCCGCCCGGTATTGGTGGATCAGCCACGCGACCTTGTTGGAGTGCCGCGCGAAATAGCTCGGGAACTTCGAGGCAATCACCAGGTCTATCGGACGCCCGTTGCTCTCGCTGAGGTCGAGCAGGCGCCAGGCGGCAGCGTGCGGCAGGATTTCTTCCTTGGGGTACCACTTGAACGGAACGCTCACGAGCTCTGCTTCGTACCCCCGTGCCCGCAGCTCCCGGACGAGCTCCCGTACGTGAATCTCCGCTCCGCCGTGTACGAAGGGCACCTGCGCCTCGCACACCAGGATCGTCCGGACGCTCATCAGGTGGCGTGCCGGAAATTGATCACGTCCCCGTCGAGGACGATGTACTCCTTCCCTTCGAGCCGGAGCTCGCCGCGCTCGCGGCATGCGGCCAGCGTTCCACGCGCCAGCAGGTGCTCGTACCGCACGACCTCGGCCCGGATGAAGCCGCGGGAGATGTCGGAGTGGATTTCCCCGGCCGCGATCACGGCCGGCGTGTCGCGCGGGATGGACCACGCCCGGCACTCGTCCTCTCCGACGGTGAAAAACGAGATGTATCCCAGCAGGTCGTAGCTTGCCCTGATGACACGGTCGAGCCCTGACTCCTTCAGCCCGAGGTCCGCCATGAAGGCAGCACGGTCGGCCTCATCGAGCTGAGCAATCTCGAGCTCTATCCTGGCGCAGATCGGCACCGCGCGGGTGGCCGCCCCGGCCAGGAAGTCCTCGATTCCGGCGAGCCCCACCGCTTCCGGCCCGCTGGCCAGGTCGGCTTCATCGAGGTTCAGCACGATCAGGAGCGGCTTGGCCGACAGGAACTGGAATCCCCGCAGGCGCTTCGACTCTTCGGGGCCGAGCTCCAGAGCGCGCAGGGGGCGGCTGCTCTCGAGCGTCTCGCGGCAGCGCACCAGCAGCTCCTGCTCCTTGCGGAGGTCGGGGGTGGCGGTCTTCTTCAGGTCGCGCTCCAGGCGCTCCAGCCGGCGTTCGACGACGCCCAGGTCGGCCAGGATGACCTCGTCCTCCATGGCTCGCACGTCCCGCGCCGCGTCCACGGAGCCTGAAGGGTGGGGGATTGAGGGATCCTGGAACATCCGGACGACATGGAGCAGGGCGTCCGCATTGCGGAACGGCGCAACGTCCAGCAGCGCCTGCGCTCCCGCCTTCCCTCCGCCCACGTTGGCGATGTCGGCGAACTCCACCGTCGCCGGCACCCGCTTGCGGGGATTGAAAAGGGCGGTCAGCTGATCCAGCCGTTCGTCGGGCACCCTCGACACCCCCACGCTGGCATCGGCCCGCCCCCCTTTGGGGGCCGCGTCACGTCCGCTGGTGACCAGCTGGAACAGGGCAGTCTTGCCAGCCGAAGAAAAGCCGATCAGACCCGCACGGAGCATAAGAAGAAATATCCCTCGAGGTGTCGCAGGCTGCGCCCGCCAGATCTGCACATCCTAGCACGCGTGGGAAATCGGGCGGCTGTCGAGAGGTGTAGTCGTTCGGCCGGCGAATGAAATGCGTAACCGTAATGCTTTCTTCATTTAGCCGTTGACATGAAGTGTAGCGTTCTCTACTATCGCGGTGGAATTTTGTGGAGCAAAGTGGAGCCAAGGCCGCGCTGCGCGGCAACCATACGGCCCGGATCGATGACAAGGGGCGGCTCAAGATCCCGAACGCCTTCCGCAGCCTCATCGAGGCTGAATACGGTGCGGAGTTGTTCGTGACGAGCCTGACAGGGGAGGACGTACGTGTGTATCCGATGCCGGTGTGGATTGCTCTCGAGGCCAAGCTCGGTCAGATGCCGTCGACGCATCCGGCGCGGCTGAGATATCTCAATCGGGTGAATTACTTTGGGCAGACGGCAGACATCGATGCTCAGGGCCGTGTCGTCATTCCACCACGCTTGCGGGAGTCGGCCGGGATGGCCGGAGAGGTGGATGTGCTCGGGCAATACGACCACTTGGACGTCTGGAATCACGAACGGTTCCTTGCCGGGCTCAATCGCGACCCATTCACGGACGACGACGCGAGGGCGTTGTCGGATTTCGGGATCTGACGGATCGAGCGGCGGGGGCCGCCGTCCGGACCTCACAGGACAGGGCACTCGGACTCCGGAGAGAAGGCTGGCCATGACGCTCCCGACACACGAGCCGGTGATGGTCGCTGAAACGGTGGAGCTGCTCGCTCCGGTGCGCGGCGGCCTGTTCGTCGACTGCACGGTCGGGCTGGGGGGCCACAGCCGCGCCCTTCTGGAGGCCGGCGCGACGCGCCTCCTGGGCTTCGACCGGGATCTCTCCGCGCTGCAGGCCGCCAGAACCCGCCTGGCCGACTTCGGCGATCGTGTCGATCTGGTCCATGCCGACTACCGGGATCTCTCCCGCGTGCTCGACGAGCGCCAGTTCGCCGGGATGGCCGGAGCTCTCGCCGATCTGGGTGTCTCTTCCATGCAGCTCGACTCAGAGGGGCGGGGCTTCAGCTTCCGGCGTGACGAGCCGCTGGACATGCGCATGGACCAGTCGAAGGGGCCCACGGCGGCGGCCCTGCTTCGCGAGGTGGACGAAGAGGATCTCGCGAACATCATCTTTCAGCATGGCGAGGAGCGCTTCTCCCGGCGAATCGCACGCGCCATCGTTGCCGCACGGGAAAGCGGTGTCATCGAAACGACCGGCGAGCTTGCCCGGATCGTCAGACGCGCCGTGCCGACGCGCGGCTATCAGCGTATCGACCCGGCAACGCGGACGTTTCAGGCGGTGCGCATCTGGGTGAACGCCGAGCTCGATGGGCTCGACCGGTTTCTCGCCGAGGCCTGCAGCCGGCTGCTGGTCGGCGCGCGGCTCGCGGTGATCGCCTTCCACTCGCTGGAAGACCGTGTCGTGAAACACACGTTCCGGGCGCTCACCCAGGGAGCGGCGGCTCTGCGCATCCTGACCCGGCGTCCGCTGGTTCCGGGGGAGGCCGAGCTCGAACGCAATCCGCGTGCGCGCAGCGCCAAGATGCGTGTGATCGAGAGACTCGCATGACGCGGCGCGAGATGGACTTCGAGTACGCGATCAAGAAGGACGTCCGGAACAACCCGATCGTCAGGGAACTGGACGAGGAGCGTCAACGCGAGCTGTGGCGTACGACGGGGATCGGGATCGTGCTGGTCATCGTTCTGCTGTTCTCGGTCTGGCAGCGCGTCGAGCTCCTGCGGCACGGCTACCAGGTTCAGCGGCTGGAGCGCGAGCGTCTGGCGGAGGACGAGATCAGCCGTCATCTGCGCCTCGAGATTGAAACGCTGCGCGCGCCGGAGCGGATAGAGCGGATGGCGACACAGGATCTCAAGCTCGTCGCACCCGGCGGAGAGCAGGCCATCGTGATCGAGCGGGTGACCCCGTCGGCGGCGCCGGAAAAGTCAATCGTCGCGGTACGGTGAACTCACAGGCGGACGGCGCAGGAGGAACGGTGGCAGACGAACAGGCCGGCAACGGAGGTGAGCACGTGCTGCGTGCCAGGCGCCCAGGCGTCCGGCAGGACGGCGGTCACCTGCCGCTCAGGTGGAGGAGCGTCCTTCGAGCACGCGTCGTCGTGGCGGCTGT
>JACCXG010000330.1 GCA_013697225.1 Acidobacteriota bacterium | reverse complement strand
TGGACGGCGAACACCGGACGATGTGGATCTTCGAGCCACACGTGGCGGAGCGCGTGTTCGAAGAGATGGTAAAGGAGCACGCGATCACGGTTCACCGCGATGAGTGGCTCGATCGCGAGAACGGCGTCCGGAAGAACGGTGACCGGATTGTCTCCATCACCATGCTGAGCGGCAGGACGTACGCCGGACGGATGTTCATCGATGCCACCTACGAGGGAGACCTCATGGCGGCCGCCGGCCTGAGTTACCACGTCGGGCGGGAAGCACAGAGCACGTACCAGGAAAAGTGGAACGGCGTGCAGACAGGGGTGCTGCACCATCGACATCACTTCGGCGTCCTGAAGGAACCCATCAGCCCGTACGTCGTGCCTGGAGATCCCGGAAGCGGGGTGCTTCCGCGGATCAGCACGGCACCGCCCGGAGAGTACGGCCAGGCCGACAACAGAATCCAGGCGTACTGCTACCGGTACTGCGTGACCGATCATCCCGATAACCGCATTCCGTTTCCCAAGCCGGACGGCTACGATCCGGCGCAATACGAGCTGCTCCTCCGGATCTACCAGGCGGGATGGCGCGAGACGTTCGACAAGTTCGACCCGGTTCCAAACCGCAAGACCGACAGCAACAACCACGGTCCGTTCAGCACCGACAACATCGGCTTCAACTACGACTATCCCGAAGCCTCGTACGACCGGCGCCGGGAGATCCTGAAGGAGCATGAGACCTATCAGAAGGGCTGGCTCTACTTCATCGCGAACGATCCGCGCGTGCCGGAGGACGTCCAGGGACAGATGCGGCGGTGGGGTCTCCCGAAGGATGAGTTCACCGACAACGGAGGCTGGCCGCACCAGATCTACGTGCGGGAAGCGCGCCGGATGATCGGCGCCTACGTGATGACGGAAAACGAGCTGCTCAACCGCCGACCGACGCCGGACCCCGTCGGTATGGGGTCGTACACGATCGACTCCCACAACGTGCAGCGCTACATCACGCCGGAGGGACACGTCCAGAACGAAGGGGACATCGGCGTTCCGCTGCCCGGCCCTTACCAGATTGCCTATGGATCACTCGTTTCCCGCCGCGGGCAGGCGGGGAATCTGCTCGTGCCGGTCTGCGTCTCGAGCTCCCACATCGCCTTCGGCTCGATACGTATGGAGCCGGTGTTCATGATTCTGGGGCAGTCCGCCGCGACCGCCGCCTCGCTGGCGATCGAACGGAATCTGGCGGTCCAGGACGTCCCCTACTCCGCCCTTCGTGACCGGCTCATTGCCGACGGTCAGATTCTGGAGACGCCCTGAGGCCCAGGTGACTCGTTTCACGTCTGCAGGAAATCACCTATGTCGAGCCCCGGCGGCGGCTGCAGCGTCTCGACGATGTGGCGGGCGTACCCCCCTGAGGGTTCGCGCAGGGATGTGTCCACCTGGCCGGGCACGCGTGCGAAGTCTGTGGTGGCGAGCGCGATGACGGGATGTAGCGGGTCGGACGGGTTCGTCGCGACCACGACCCCCGTCTCGTCCCGGTTCGTTCGAACGACGGAGCCGATCGGAAAGAACGTGACTGCCGCCACGAACGCCTTGACGAGCGCCGCATTGAGCTTGCTCCCGGCGAGCCGCGCAAGGAGGAGACATGCCTGTTCCGGCTGCGCAGGGGCCTGGTACGTGCGGGCGCCCGTGACGGCCTCGTAGATATCTGCGACGGCTACGAGCTGACTCATGAGATGCGGCCGGCGATCGCCCAGATCGGGATAGCCTGCCCCCGTCGCCGCGCGGTGGTGCTCGAGCGCCACGGTGGGGGTCAACCGGCGCAGTCCTTCCACCTCCACGAGAATGCGGGCCCCGAAGACCGTGTGCGACTCCATCAGCGCACGTTCCCGTTTGTCGAGCGCGCCGGGCTTGCGTATGACGTCGAGCGGGATGCGGGTCTTCCCGATGTCGTGCAGCAGGGCGGCTTCACCGATCGCCGCGATGGTCTGCGCATCGAGCCCGACGCTCCTGGCAAGGAGCAGGCTGAGCGTCGCGACGTTGACCGAGTGGCAGTAGGTGAGATTCTCGTACATCTTGACGGACAGGATCTGCGCGAGCGCCGCGCTGCTCCCCGACACCTTCTCGATGAGGAGTTCGACGACGTGCCGGACGGTATCGAGCTTGAGCTCACGCCCGTCCTGCACGCTCTCGAATGTCCCCTGCATCAGATCGAGGGACTCCGCATAGGCCGGGTCGTATACGTCGGCGGGGCGCTCGGCCCAGCTCGTCGCACGCCAGCGCGTATCGAGAGGAACGAGGCGGGCCAGGCTGATGTGGCAAACGCCCCGGGCGGCGAGTTGAACGGCCATCGGCGCAGAGACGGCCGAATCCCTCAGCTCCCAGAGAAAGACGGACAGGCCGTGCAGATCGGCCGGTGAGACGCCCCGGCTGATGTGGATGCTGTCGATGCCGAGCCCCGTCAGCTCCTCCAGGACCTTGGCGTTGGCGTTCCCCTCGGGGCGCACGGACAGCCCGTCGACGTGAACCTCCCCATGGATGACGTCCAGGCGCAGGACGTCGGTCCGGCGGAGGTGCGCCTGCACGGCGGCGTCGAGCTCCCCCAGCTTCTGCGCGATGGCGGGATGGCCGGGCGGGTACATCCCTGTCAGCTTCCGGAGACTGCCCAGGCCTGTGAGCAGCGGCAGGGGATCGAGAACCGGGTCGGCAGCAGGGGCGGCGGTGGTCATGACGTGGATGCCTTGAGAAGCGTGTTCGCCTTCCGGGCAACACGCGCGAGCGCCGGGTTCCAGATGCGGAATCGCATGGAGGCCAGCCCGGGCAGGACCCGGCGCAGGTCGGCAGCTCCACCGCTGACGGCACGATCCAGCAGCCGCCCGGCAGCCTCGGGCTGCGCGGTGGTGAAGTCGCGACGCGCCAGGAGCGCGCGCGCGTGACGTTGCGCCTCCCCTGCCGGAAAGTGCCAGAGGGTCTCTTCGGCGGCAAGTCCCATCGCGCCGCGGGCCTTGACGATCTGCTCCGCAACCAGACCGGCCGCCTTCGGAGAACCGATGCGTACGAGTGACCGCAGCGCTTCGCGCGCGATCGGTTCGCCGGCCGCGGAGAGGTACGGTGCGATCGCTTCTTCGTGCCCCGGCCCGGCCGACCCCAGGACGCGCAGCAGCAGCCGGAGGACCGCCGGCGCGCTGCGTTCGAGCATCGGCACGAGAGCCGGCGCCAGCACGGCGGCGTGATCATCGAGCAGCTGCAGCACAGCCTGGGTCCTGGTGTCCTGGCCTCGAGGGCCATGGTTTCCCCGTGCACCACCGTCCGGCGTCAGGCACGCGACGAGCGGGGCCGCCATGGAGGGACCAAGGGCGGCAATCACGGCATGGGCAGCCTCACGGCCGCCCGGCTCGCGTACCGAACAGTCAACCACCCACGTTGCGCGCGCAGGCGTGCAGAACCCCGCGAGGGATCGCTCCACCACGTCGGCAACGTCGGGCCGGCTCTCGCGCAGCCGGTCCGCCAGATCCCGGTACTGCGCAAGCCAGGCGGGCAGTTCCGCACCGCGTGATTCCCGTACCAGCAGGTCCAGCAGTCCGAAGGCCCTCGCCAGCAACCGCGCCGCCTCGTCCGGATTGGGTTCGAGACAGACGAGATTCCACAGGCAGGTGAGCTGGTCGAGCAGTTCGTCCCCTTCCGGCAAGGCACGGCGCATCCAGTCGAGGAACGCGACTGATTGCTCGTCCATCGAAAGGTCGAAAGCCGAGTAGTCCGCGAAGGATCTGGCGGAAGAACCGTCCATGCGCACCAGTTCGCGCGCGTGGCGGACCAGTGTGGTCTGGCGCGCCTCGTCCTCCGCCGCAGCCTGACGGACTTCGAGCTGCGCATCGAGCAGCGGTACTACCGCCGCCTGGCGGCCTGGCGACAGCGCCAGTCGGGAAAGGGCCGTCGTGAGGAGCTCCGGGGCGGCGGTCTCCAGATCCAGCAGCAGGCAAAGCGACTCGGCGAGGTCGACGTCGGGAAAGTCCCGGAGGATCGCGCCGTCGAGACGTCCCTCCAGCAGGCCCGGCAGGACGGCCCGGCGGAGAAGCGCCTGCCGGCTCTCGGTGTTCAGGTCCAGCACCGCACGTGCGAGCCCGGCCAGCATGCGGCGCGCGACTGGTGGATCGAGCGCGGATATCAGCAGGGCGACATCGCTGTACTTCCGGCCGAGCGCTTCGGCAGGAGTGATGCCGGCAGCCTCGTCGGTGAGCCGCAGGAGCATCAACGCCAGCGCGTCAGGGCGTTCCGCCAGAATCGCGAGGTCCAGGAGCGACACGCGGGGTCCGCGGACCGACGGGTCGAGCCGCACCCAGCCTTTCTGCGGGGGGTAGAGATGGCCCATGGCGGCTTCCTGCGCGACCTGCTCGTCGAACCGCGACCGCTCGCGGTCCAGCGCGTCAGCCATGCCGGGCTTCAGCTCTCCGACTTCCAGGACCTCCGGTCTGCTCGCCAGCTCCACCACCACGTGTTCGATGCCGTGCTCCGCAAGCCTTTCGGCGAGGCTCATCCGCGCAGCCCCGCGCTCGCCGCAGCGCACGAGGTCCTCGCAGAAGCGGGAAAGTTCGCGGGACGACGCTGCTCGCTCGATGACCACCGACGCTACCGCGGCCCGGTGCAGCCGACGGGCGAGCTCGCGCCCGGCGATCGGGCCTCCGACCGGCTCGTCGCCGAGGATCAGGGCGGAGGGAGTGACGCGGAACGACACGCGCTCGCAGCTTGACGTCAGGAGCGCCTGCCGGGTGGCTTCGATGGCGCTGACGCAGAGTGTGCTGGATGCGGGATAGGTGTGGAGCTGTTGAACCGCCCGCGCGAGAAGGGTGACCACCTCGCCGGCCCCGGCCCCCTCCGACCGGCACGCCCCACGCGCGGATGCAGTCTTCGACTGTGCGCCGACGGATCCGTGATCGGTCGGCGAGACCTCCCCCTTCCCCGCTTCCCTCGTTTGCCGCTCCGGCAGGTGCATCCCGCGTGTCCTCAAGGGCTTGGATCGTTGACGACTGACAGCCCGGTGGCCCACGCACTGGCTGAACGCTGGCAGACGGGGCAAGAAGAGGGCCGCCTGAAGGTATGCTCTTTTCCTGTGACCGACATCGTGACCACGGATCCTGGCGAGGAGGTTGAGCCTCCCGAAGCAGCGGCCCTCCCCCACCCGGCGAGCGTCTCCCCTCCGGAACCCGGGCGGCAGGAACCGGTGTGGGCACACTGGGCGGACGACAAGCTTCTGTCCCTGCGGATGGCGGAGCTGGGCGTCACCCTGGACGGGAGTGCGGTCCAGGAGCGGATCACCGAGTTGTATCAGGAGCTCGCCGACCGCGGGCTGGCCTTCCGGCCGCACTTCTGGCTGTCGGACGAGTGGTTCACCCCTGACGGCGTGCCGGGAGTGGCGGTGCCGTTCTACCTCGCGCACCCCCGCCTGAAGCGGCTCGAGCTCCAGAAGATGCTCGAGGTAGAAGGGGGCACCCCTTCCTGGTGCATGCGCATCCTCCGTCACGAGGCGGGCCATGCCATCGACAACGCGAACATGCTGCGCCGCCGGCGGCGGAGACAGGCGCTGTTCGGCCGGTCGTCGCTTCCCTATCCGGAGTTCTACGCACCGAAGCCGTACAGCCGCAGCTACGTGCTGCACCTCGATTACTCCTATGCCCAGAGTCACCCGGACGAGGATTTCGCCGAGACGTTTGCGGTCTGGCTCAATCCGCGGTCCGACTGGCGGCGCCGGTACCTCGAATGGCCGGCCCTCAGGAAACTGGAGTACGTCGACGAGTTGATGCAGGAGATTGCACAGCGGCCGCCGCTGGTGAGCCATGCGGGAACGGTCGACCCGCTGCACCGGATCCGCCGCACGCTTCGCCAGCACTACCGCAAGAAGACGGCGCATTACGGGCTCGACTATCCGGACTTCTACGACCGTGACCTGCGCCGGCTGTTCCCGCAGCCGGCCGATGGCGCCCGCACGCTTCCCGCGTCGAGGTTCATGAACCGGATCCGCCGGGACGTGAGACGCACCGTCGCGGAGTGGACCGGCGTGTACCAGTACACGATCGACCAGGTGATTGAAGAGATGACGGAACGCTGTGACGCACTGCTGCTGCGTTTCGTACCCGGCGCGGAAGAGCGCACCCGTTCCGACTTCATCGTCGCCCTGACGGTGCAGACAATGAACTACCTGCACAGCGGCCGGCACCGGGTGGCATTGTGAGGAAGCTGTGCGTGCTCGTGCTCATGCACGACTACATGGTGCCCCCTGACGACGTGTCCGGGCACGACCTCATGACGGTTCAGTGGAAGACCGAGCACGACGTGCTGGTCACCCTCCGGGAGATGGGGCACGAGGTACACCCGCTGGGTGTTGGTGACGACCTCTCGGTCGTCCGCCGGACGGTCGAGGAGTGGAAGCCTGACATCGTCTTCAACATGATGGAGGCGTTTCACGAGCTGGGCACGTTCGATCACAACGTGGTGTCGTACCTCGAGCTGCTGCGGGTGCCCTACACCGGGTGCAACCCGCGCGGGCTGATGCTCTCGAGGGACAAGGCGCTTTCGAAGACGATCCTGCACTACCACCGCATCCCGGTTCCCGAGTTCACGGTCGTCCGCATGGGCCGCAAGGTGCGCCGCCCGAAGCGCCTCAAGTTCCCGCTCATCGTGAAGTCGCTCACGCAGGAAGGCTCCACGGGCATCTCGCAGGCATCGGTCGTGGACGACGATCACAAGCTGGCCGAACGGGTGCGTTTCATTCACGAGAGCATCCGTACCGATGCCATCGTCGAGCGCTACATCGACGGGCGGGAGCTGTACGTCGGGATCATCGGCAACCAGCGGCTGACGGTGTTCCCCGTCTGGGAGCTGCACTTCACGAAGCGCGGAGATGAAGTCCACCGGATTGCCACTGAGCGGGTGAAGTGGAGCACGAAATACCAGAGCAAATACGGCATCACGACACTCGAGGCCCAGCTGCCCGATGAAGGGGCCGCCCGGCGGATTCAACACCTGTGCAAGCGTGTCTACCGCGCGCTGGATCTCAGCGGCTACGCACGCATCGACCTGAGGATGGACGAAGCGGGAAAAGCGTACGTCATCGAGGCAAACCCCAACCCGCAGCTTGGATACGGGGAGGATCTGGCCGAATCCGCCGAGCTGGCCGGCCTGTCATACGAACAGCTGCTGCAGCGGATCCTGCTGACCGGGCTGCAGTGGCGCCCCGAGCGGCTGGGATGAGAGGCGGGTTGCCAGCAGCTCCCCAAACGCCCAACGCCCAATTCCCAACGCCCAATTCCCAAAGCCCAACGGCCCAACGGCCAACGCTCAACCGCTCGCCTCCACCCGTCGAAGTGGAAACTGGCAGCGGCGACCGGGAAGCGGGAAGCGGGAAGCTGGAAGCTGGAAGCAGGTAACTGGCAACTGGCTGCAACTGGCAACAGCCTACGGAACGATGTGCCGTGCGACATCTCCCTTGAGCGTCGAGATATCGAGCGGACGCACACCCCCCTCGAGCGACCGGTGATACTCGAGCATCGGCCGGTCGTCGGTGAGCACCGGGCCGGGTCCGACGAACCGCTGCATCTCCTCGGCGCCGGCCGTATACCGGGCCAGCAGCGCGTCCCAATCCTCGAGACCTACTCGTGCGAGGGCAAAGCGGGTGTCGGGATCGGTGAGGTGCCGCTCGAAGCTCTCCCGGCTCAGCGTCAGCGGCGCGAGGCTCCCGACCATCAGCGTGCCCCCGCCCCACAGCGTCGCGTGCGGGAAGACGTCGAGGAACGTCCGCATGATCAGCCTGTAATGCTCGTCCTCGCGGTGGCCGATCCACTGCATCATCAGCCCCCCCTCACGAAGGACGCGCCGCGCCAGGGTGAAATACTCCCGTGAGTACAGGTTGCCCGCGCCGGCGTGCACAGGCTGGATGATGTCGGCGGTCAGCACGTCATATCGCTCCCCCGTCATCATCAGATAGTTCCGGCCGTCGTCCACGCGCAGCCGCACGTTCGGGCGGCGCAGCAGGTCGCCGTTCACGTGCGAGAAGTACGGCGCCGCGGCAATCACGCTGGCCGCGAGCTCGACGACGTCGGTGGTGGTGCCGGTGTGAGCCGCGACTGCGCCGGCCGTGACGCCGCCGCCGAGGCCGATGACCAGCGCGCGCTCCGGACGAGGGTGCAGCACGATCGGTAGATGACCGATTTCTGCGTGCACACGGACCATCGCCTCCGAATCGTTCGCCTGGTGGAGGCCGTCGAGGTACAGCACCCGCTGGCCTGGCGGCTGGAAGTGCACTGTGGCGGTGGTCTGCACCCCTTCGGCGCGGAAGACGAGCCGCTCGCCGTGTCCATGCCGCCGCTCGAGCACGGCGCCGTAGATGTCGGGCAGCACCAGCGCCGCGGCCAACCATGAGCCGCCCGCAGCCAGAGCCGCGCGGCGCGTCATCCGGGCCTCCGCGCGGGAAGCGACGAGCAGCCAGCCGGCCAGGCAGTAGAGCGCCGCCACGAAGACGAGGCTGCCCCGGCTGCCCATCAGGGGAAGCAGGAGGAACCCGCCAGCCAGCGCGCCGGCCACGGCCCCGCAGACGTTGACGGCGTAGAGCACCCCGACACGCCGCCCGACTTCCTCCGCCGCGTCGCGCAGCCAGATGGACAGGGCAAGCGGAAATGTCGCGCCCATGAGCAGGGTCGCGGGGAGCATCGCTACGATGCACGCTTGTACCATGCCGCTCGTCCGCCACCCGAGGCGGTACGTGACGACGAGCGCGGCCATCGAGAGAATGGCCAGCACTCCTGTTGCCACCTGCACGCGGGCGAGGGAGCGCAGGGGATCGGCGATCCGCTCGAGGCGCGCCGCCGCCACCGCCGAACCGACGGCAATCCCGAGCAGCACCGTCGCCAGCATCGTGGTAAAGGCGTAGGTCGTTGCGGGGATGAAGAGCACGAGGATGCGGAACCAGATCACCTCGAGCGCGAGTCCGGCGAACCCGGCAAGGGCGAGCGCAACGAGCACTGCTCGCTGGACCCGCGTGATGGAGCGTGCGCCGGCCGTCACCTCGGTCATCTGCGGCCGCGCCTGTCCCGCGCTGGCCGTCCGGGACAACAGCAGCGCGGCGCCACCCACAATGAGGTTGGCCAGGACGGCAATCTGCGTGGTTCGCGTGACCCCTGCCCCGCCAATCAGGACGAAGCCGGCGAGCAGCGTGCCGATGATCCCCCCGGTGGTATTCGAGGCATACAGGAGGCCGATCCGGGAGGCGGCGGCTCCGCCTGCGGATGCCACGTAGCGCGAGGCGAGCGGCAGGCTGGCACCCATCAGGGTGGTGGGCACCAGCAGCACGATGCCCGCGCACAGCAGGCGGACGAGCGTCAGCAGGGGGAGCGCGTCGGGAGCCTGCGCGTGCACCGCTTCGTAGATGGTCTGCGCAAGACGCAGCGCTTCGGGGACAGCCAGCGCGCTCAGCCCGATGCCGATTTCGACCAGGCCGAAGGTCCTGAGGGGATGGGCGACGCGTTGTGCCAGGCGGCCGCCGAGCCAGGACCCGAGCGCCAGACCTCCCATGAAGCTGGTCAGCACGGCGCTTGCCGCGTAGACCGTCACGCCGAAGACCAGCGCAAGCGTGCGGAGCCAGACGATCTGGTAGACGAGCGCGCTGAAGCCCGAGAGCAGGAACAATGCGGCCAGGAGCGCGAACGTGAGCCGCCGGCCGTCAGGGTGCGTCTCTGCTGCGTCCGGGCGGGGTGCGTGCAGCGCGTCGGGGAAGGCGTCAGGACCGGGCGTCAGGGTGCCGGAATTATACATGTCGCGGGGATCCGGGGCGCGGGGCGGTCCGTTGCGTTTGCCACTCGACGCCAGTACCGTCTGTGCATGCTGGTGAGAGTTCCGGCGCGGACTGTGATGCTCGGGGCGGGGCTCGCCCTGATCCTGACCACGACCGCCGGCGCGTTCGGCGATGCCGGGCACAGGGTGATCGGGCGCATCGCCGAGATGCACCTGACGAACACCCGGGCCCTGCAGGAAGTACGCGGAATCCTCCGGCCTGGCGAAAGCCTTGCGGATGCGTCAGTGTGGGCCGACACGATCCGTTCGGCGACTTACGAGGACGAGGACACCCCTCGCTTCCGCCTGGCGCACCCGGCGCATGAAACCTACCACTACACGAACGTACCCTTCCAGAAGGACCGGTACGACCCGGCGCTGCCGGGAGCGCACTTCACGGACATCGTGCAGATGACGCGCGAGTGCATCCGTGTCCTGCGCGGAAGCTCGCAGGCGTTCACCAGGCGCGAAGCCCTCCGGCTGCTGGCGCACTTTGCCGGCGACATCCATCAGCCGCTCCACGTGGGCAACGCATTCGTCTCCGCGGAGGGACCGCTGCGGTTCGTCGTGCCCGAGGGGCCGGTGCGCTGGCGCTCGAGCCTGGGGGGCAACGCCCTCCGGTACGGGCCGGACGGCAACTTCAACCTGCATTCGTACTGGGATTCGCATGCCGTCAATCTGGTGATGCGAAAAGAAGATCCCGCAGCGTATGCCGCACGGCTCGTCAAGGAGCTTGGCGTGCCCGCATCCTGGAGGACCCCCGGAGACCCGGAGGGCTGGCCGGAAGCCTGGGCGACCGAGGCGCTGCCGCTCGCCCGGGAAGCATACGAGGGCATCAGCGTGATGGAGTATCTTACTCCCCAGGCGGGGGGGCGGACAGGGCATCGGTGGCGGATCGCGCAACCGGCCGTATACGACGCGCTGGCGCGGCAGCGCGTCCCCGTGCAGCTGGCGAAAGGCGGTTACCGCCTGGCCGCCACGCTGCAGGCGATCTGGCCCTGACAGCGGCATTCTTGTCCCGCCAGAGAGTCACACGCGCGACACGGGGGAGGTATCGATGGTGACCAGAAGGGATTTCCTGGGCTCGCTGACCGCGATGCCGCTGATGGCCTCGGCCCTCTCGGCGCGGTCCGCGGCGCCGCCACGCACCTCGATGGGGCTCACCTCGGACTCGTTTCAGTCCATTCGCTTCAGCTCGCCGCATCGGCTCCTCGAGGCCGATCGCCTGCTGCTCCTTGCGGTGAAGGTGGGCGCCGCCGGGGCACACGGCGGGATGACGAGCATCGACATGGACTGGGCCCGGAAGACACGGCGCCTGAAGGAGGAGCTCGGCATGTACGTCGAGATCCAGACCTTCCTGCCGCGTCCGGGTGAGGATATCGGCGTCTTCGACCAGGCAGTGAGGGTTGCGAAGGAAGCGGGTGCCACGAGCCTGCGCGTCGTGTGCCTGCTCGGGCGGCGCTACGAGATGTTCGAGACGCCGGAGGCCTGGGCGGAGGCAGTCGCCGGCTTTCACCGCCAGATTGCCGCGGCGGTGCCGGTCGTGGAAAAGCACAGGATGCCGCTCGGCATCGAAAACCACAAGGACTGGCGCGTCGATCAGCAGGTCGCGCTGTTGAAGCAGTACAGCAGCGAGTATCTCGGGGTGACGCTCGACACCGGCAACAACCTGGCCGTTCTCGACGACCCCATGGAAACCATCGAGAAGCTGGCGCCGTACACCGTGAACGTCCACCTGAAGGACATGGCGGTCGAGGAGTACGAGGGAGGCTTTCTGCTCTCGGAGGTGCCGCTCGGGGAAGGCATGCTCGACATGCCGCGCGTTGTCCAGACGATCCGCCGCGCGAAACCCGGGGTGCGGTTCTCGCTCGAGATGATCACCCGGGATCCGCTGGAGGTCCCCTGCCTCACGGACAAGTACTGGGCGACGTTCGGCGATTTGAACGGCGTGTATCTCGCCCGGATGCTGTCATTGGTCCGCGCGCACACGCCCCGGGCCCCGCTGCCGCGGATCACGGGCCTCACCCCCGAGGGGCGGCTGGCGCTCGAAATGGATCTGGTGGATCGCTCCATCGCCTACGCGCGGGATCATCTGGGACTCGCTTGATGAGCTGGTGCGGAACGGAGCGCAATGCGTGATGCTGATTCAGGAAGCCGGATTGGGGATTCGGGTGAGGCGGTGAGGGGATGAGGCGATGAGGCGACGCCGTGCCACGCCCTTGACGCGCGGCACGGCACCCGTTCCTACCAGCGGGGCTCGCGCCGGCTGCCACCGCCACCACCACCGCCGCCGCGACCGCCACCGAAGCCGCCGCCCCCGCCGCCGGACCGTGCCGGCATGGGCTTGGCTTCGTTCACCGTGAGGTTTCGACCGCCAAAGTTGTGGTCGTGGAGCTGCTCGATCGCGCGCTGCGCCTCCTCATCGGTCCCCATTTCCACGAACCCGAAGCCGCGTGCGCGCCCGGTCGCCATGTCGCGCATGATTTTCACGCTCTCGACGGTGCCGCACGCTGCAAACAGCTGTTCCAGGTCCTGCTCCCCCGCAGTGTACGGAAGGTTACCCACGTAGAGTTTTCTACCCATTGCTGACTGTTCTCACTTCTGCCCCGCCGGGGCGGGGCTGCTGACGTGTTGATGATCCGCCGGTGCGGATCGGGGTGGGCATAGCAATTCTCAGCAGTCTACGTTGCGGGGAAATGAGGGTCTGGAGGACGTCGTTTCGGCGCGGCACGCGGGCACGGCAGGAGTTGCCTTTCCACCTGTTCGCCGCAGCATATCACGGACGAGCGGGCAACTTAATTGCAAGGCTCAGGCTTGTCATGCCACGCAAAACGGCACCCCGAACACCGGCCCGCGGGAGAGCTCCCCGGAAAGACGCCGACAGCCTGATCGACTGGAACCAGCCCGACCGGAATGCCCACGTCCTCGATTGGCGCCAGCGCGCCCAGGAATTCGGGTTGATGGCGGGCGACGATACAGAGGAGGCGGCAGTACTCCCCCCTGACCGGCTCCTGCGAGAAGACGACCCCGAAGCCTTCGACGTGCAGGCACTCGACGCTGAGGAGTCGCTGCGCCGCGCAAGGGGGGACAACCCGGAAGAGGCGGAGGAAGAAGAGGAGGAGGACGAAGACGCTCCGCTTGCGCCGGGCACGAGCCGGGAGGATCTGGATCTCGTCAGAGTCTACCTCAAGCACGTCGGGAAGCGCCGTCTGCTCAAGGCGAAGGAGGAGCAGGAGATTGGCGCGCGGATCGAGAATGCGCGGGCAGAGCTGCAGGCCACGCTCGGGCTCATTCCGTGTGCGGTCCGGACGATCCTCGCGCTGGCAGAACAGGTCCGGAGCGGAACTGCCCCGGCTGCCGAGCTCATCCTGCTTCAGGACGGCGGAGAGCTCAAGCAGGAGAAGATCACCCCCGTCCTCGAGGCGCTCGACCGCGTGCAGGCTGCGCGGCAGCGGGTCGAGGAATGTCTCCGGCGGTGTGAGGACAAGCGCTCGACAGCCGCCTCGCGCGCGGGGTACCGCCAGGAAATGGCCAGGGCGGACGAGGAAATCTCCACCACCCTTCGCGACCTCCCCCTGCGCCCCTCCCTGGTGGAGGACATCACCACCAAGCTGCGCGAGGTGAACCGCGAGTTCGATGCCCTTGACGGGACTCCCCGCCCACAGCGGACCCCGGCGCGTCACGCCCTCGAGAAGCGGACCGGGCTTCCCCGCCGCCGGTTCTGCCAGATCGCGGCCCGGGCGCGGGAGCACGAAGACACCATCCGTGAGGCGAAGCGGGAGCTCCTCGAGGCGAATCTGAGGCTCGTCGTGTCGATTGCCAAGCGGTATTCCAACCGCGGCCTGTCGCTGCTCGATCTGATCCAGGAGGGGAACATCGGCCTCATGAAGGCAGTGGACCGGTTCCAGTTCCGCCGCGGATTCAAGTTCTCGACGTACGCGACATGGTGGGTGCGACAGGCCGTGGGCCGCGCTGTGGCGGACTACGGCCGCACCATTCGCCTGCCGGTGCACGTCATCGAATCCCTGAACCGCCTGACCAAGGAGCGCCGCACGCTTGCCGCGGCCCTGGGGCGGGATCCCCGGCCCGAAGAGCTCGCGGAGAAGCTGCAGCTGGCGCTAGGGAAAGTGCAGCTGCTGCTCGAGGCCTCCAAGGCCCCCACGTCCCTCGAGGCGCCGGTGGGCGAGGACGAGGAGACCCGCCTCGGAGACATGGTCCGCGATGAGGCCGCGCAGTCGCCCGAAGAAACGGCAATGCGCAACCAGATGGCGGACGAGGTCGAGCGGGCCATGGCGCCGCTGTCCGACCGCGAGCGTGAGGTCATGCGCCTCCGCTACGGACTGGGCACCGATCGGGAGCACACCCTCGAGGAGGTCGGGAGGAAGCTGTTCATCACGCGCGAGCGCGTACGTCAGATCGAGGCCAAGGCCCTGGCCAAGATGCGGGGCGCGGGAGGACGTGCAGCGTAGGTGTGCGGTATTCCGCATAGAATCCGCCCATGCCTGCCGCCCGCGCTTTGCGCGTGTCCCTCACGCTCGTCCTCTGCTGCCTGGCCGTGAGTCCGGCACGCGCTCTCGTCCAGTCGGCCGTTCGTGATCCGCTTGCCGTGATGTCTTTCAACATCCGGTACGGCACCGCGAAGGACGGCGAGAACAACTGGGCGGCCCGGCGGGCCATGCTCTTCGACCTGGTCCGGGAACAGGATGCCGACATCATCGGCCTCCAGGAAGCCCTCGACTTCCAGATCGACGAGATGATCGCCGCTGCACCGCACTACGCCGTCATCGGCGTTGGGCGTGACGACGGGCGTGCGCGCGGGGAGTTTTCGGCCATCCTGTTCCGCAGGAGCCGCTTTCGGGTGGCGGAAGGGGGCACCTTCTGGTTCTCCGACACGCCGGCGACCCCGGGGTCCCGATCCTGGGGCAACAACGTCACCCGTATCTGCACCTGGGCGCGGCTGATCGACCGCGACGGCCTGGGGTTCTATGTGTACAACCTGCACCTCGATCATCAGTCGCAGCCCTCGCGGGAACGGAGTACAGAACTGCTGCGCGACCGGATTGCCGCACGTGCCGTGACGACCGACCCTGTCATCGTCACCGGGGACTTCAACGTGGGAGAGGACAATGCGGCTCTGGTCCCGCTGCTCGGACCGCGCCCGCCCGAAAAGGCCGCCGCCCCTCCGCTCTTCGTCGATACCTTCCGCGTCGTCCGCCCCGATGAGAAGACGGTCGGCACGTTCACCGCTTTCAAGTTCGGGCAGGAGAGCGGGCCGAAGATCGACTATGTGCTCGTGCAGCCCGGCACCGAGGTCCTGCACGCAGACATCCTCCGCTTCAGCCGCAATGAGCGT
>JACCXG010000327.1 GCA_013697225.1 Acidobacteriota bacterium | reverse complement strand
CCGGCCATCGGGGGTCAGGTAGTTGAACTCCTTCCCCGTACGTTCGCGCCGGATGCCCGGCTTGGTATCGGCGGTATAACGCAGCCCGGCGGCCCTGGCCGATTCGACCGGGTTCGGAACGGCCGCTCCGGCAACAGCGGGGGCGGAGGCAGCGGCGGTAGCGGGCATAATGTGTGTTTCCGCCTCTTCTCAAATCCTTCCGGACTCCGGTCACCTGAGGACCTGTCTTCCCCTGCCGAGGTCCGGACGGCAGTGTCGTTTTGCAATTACCAAGCCGGAGGGCTCCACCACCTCGTGTCACCTCCTCAGCTCAGGCGTCCAATCCGGAGCAAACGTCGTCCCCAGCATCAGCCGCACGACGGCGCTGTAGCTCGCAATCCCCTCGTCCACCCGGTTCGCCCGCAGATACGTGTCGTACCCGACGCGGGCGGCGCCGCGAACGGCGGGGCTCGAACGGGCGTGCCGCTCCCAGCCCGCCCGGAGATCTGCAACGGCCCGCGGGTGGAGCGATCGGGAGAGATGCTGCCGCTCCTCTCTTCCCAGTCGTGCGGACATCTGCTCGTAGGCCGAGAGCCAGCCGCTGTACTGGGCGGCGGGCGCGCTCCGGACACATGTGAGCCAGGCTATGAAGTTCGCTTCGGATTCCTCTGCATAGCCAGCAAGATGGGCCCATTCGTGCGCCAGCACGAACGGGCGCTCGAACGGCAGGAGGTCGGGATTGAGGATGATCTCGAGGAAGAAGGGATTGGTCATCCCGTCGATCGCCGCCTGCCGGAAGTACCACATGAGGAGTGACGGCTTGGGAGCGGCAACGCGCGTTCGCGTCGTCCCCCCGAGTGCCTGCTCCACCTCCGCAAACGCCCTGGCAAGAGCCGGCACGTCCGAGGGAGAGAACGGCGCCGATTCCGCGAGCCCGTTCACCCCGTCGACGGCAAGGCTCCCGAAGCGGAACGCCTCGGTCCGCGTCACCCTCGCGCTGTCGTAGGCCAGCTTCCGCTCGAGCGGCACACGGCGGTAGTTCAGTCCCCAGAAGAGCAGGAACCACAGGTAAAGGACCGCGGCGGCCAACAGGAACCAGGCCGCGGCTCGAGCGACCGTGACCGTACCGCTGGTGCGTCGGCTGGTTCGCTTCCGGCGAACCACTGCCACCACACCTGCGATGAGGAGACCCGCTACCGCGGCGTCGAGGAGCGCGACCGGGACGGTGCTCGAGAAGGCCGTGACCACCGTCTGAAGCCGCGGGTAGAGCCCGCGCGAGTACACGCGCTCCACCAACTCGGGGGAGGCAGGCGCGAGCGCGCCGGCCGCGGCAATGGTTACGACAATGAGGAAGGTCAGGGACCGGCGGCCGACCACACGCAACAATACTGCAAGGTCCGAGGGAACGCCCCTTGCACTACTCCTGGCATGAGCATTGGGCAACGGCTGGCTCGGTGGGGGGGCGCCCGGTTATCCAGGCGCGTGGCACGCTCGATTCCGATCCTCGGCGTCGCCATAGCGGCGGCGACCGTCGTCTCGACGATGCGCAGGAAGGGAGTCGTGAGCGGGGTGCTCGATACCGGCCTCAACGCGATGCCAGGCATTGGCGTCGCAAAGAACGTGATCGAGTACTCGCGCGGGCGGGATTTCTTTCCGGATCGGCGGCCGCTGCCGTCCCGGCGCTGACCGCGCTCGGAAGAGGCTGAGCCGCGGTCAGCGGGTCAGCGTTCCACCGATGAGCGCCGCACCGAACGACAGCACGGCGAACGTGCCCCAGACGATCATGTACGCCACGAAGCCGATGATGACGACGATCACCGCTTTGAAGGTTTCGGTGTAGTCGAGCACCGCCTTCACCGCAACCACCATCGCGGCCATCGACCACAGCCAGATGACCGGCAGGAGCAGGAGCATCAGGAACCAGCCGAGGAATGGAATGATCGACACGACGCCGATCAGGCCAGGGGCGGAGGCGAACGCGATGGTGCGGAAGGCTTCCGGGAAGTCCGCGTGCGTCTGGGGATCGGGCATCAGCTTGGTTCCCACCGCCCAGACAACCAGCGCCCAGACCATGTAGCCGACGAGCGAGGCGATTACCCCGAAGACGATCGCGAATGGGGCGGCCGACCAGATGTTGCCGAGGCTGGAGGCGACCGCCGCGAGCGCGATGATCCCGATCGCCTGCCCCATCGCTGACGGGTCCCGCTCGATATC
>JACCXG010000304.1 GCA_013697225.1 Acidobacteriota bacterium | reverse complement strand
AATCCAGAGGACGCGCCAAGGGGCGTATAATGGCGGTTTGGGCATGAACACCCTGCAGTTGCAAGGGGTAGTCCTGAAGAGGGATCGCTGACGTGCGCGTTCTCGCCATCTGCCAGGACGAACTCGTCATCCGCTCCCTGGACGAGGTCCTGCTGCCGAGCTTCGACGTGGACTTCATCGTGGAAAGCCGGCCGGTCGCCCGGCGCCTCCACGATGCCGGCATCCAGATCATGGCCGGAGACCCCCGCCGCGTCGACACCTATCTCAAAGCCGACATCTCCCCCAGCACCTGCTTCATCGTCGAGAACACCGGACGCCGCAGCGTTCGGCGGATCCTGGGCGCAATTCTCGATGCAGGGGGAACGCTGACCTACGTGCTGCACACGGGGCCCCGGAACCCCAAGGCCGCCGACGAATTGAAGGCGGAATTCCCGGGCCTGGCCGACATGGATCTGTCGGAGCTGATTCGGCCGACGCTCGTCACGGAGCTCAGCCGATCGATGACCCGCGCACGGGTCCAGCAGTATCAGCGGTACTTCGCCGATGCCGATCGTGTCCTGATCCTCCTCCACAACGATCCGGATCCGGATGCGCTCGCCAGCGGGCTCGCGCTCCGCAACCTGCTGCGGCGCACCAAGACGACTGCGATCATCGGTGCGGTGCAGGGGGTCACCAGACCCGAGAACCTGCGCATGGCCAACATGCTCGACATCCATGTCGAGCCGGTCACACCCGCCTCGTTCGGCGAGTTCGAGCGGATTGCCACGGTCGACGTGCAGCCGCACTACTTCGGCGGCATGCTGCAGCGGGCGGATCTCGTGATCGATCATCACCCGGAGCAGCCCGGCTACAGCGCCGTCTTCAAGGACATCCGGGCGGACTACGGCTCGACCTCCACGATCCTGACCGAACACCTGCGCGCCGTGGACGTGAACATCTCCGAGCGCACCGCCACGGCGATGCTCTACGCGATCAAGTCCGACACGCTGTTCTTCGCACGCCACACGAACCGCGTGGATCTCGAGGCGTTCACGTTCCTCTATCCGCTGGCGGACGCGGCGCTCATCCGCAAGATGGAGGGGGCCGAAATCACGATGGAACGGCTGCGATACGTGAACCGTGCAAGCCAGGACGGCGTCATGAAGGAGCAGATCTTCAGCGCGTTCATCGGCGAGGCGCCGCGCGAGGACTTCATCCCTTATACGGCCGATTTCTTCCTGCAGCTCGAAGACGTGAAGTGGACCATCATCGCCGGGGTCGTCGGCACCTCCTTCATCGTGAGCGTCCGGAACCTGGGCTACTCACGCAATGCCGGCGAGTTCGTCAAGCGGTGGTTCGGGGACATCGGCAGCGCCGGCGGTCATCGCGCGATGGCCAAGGCCGTGGTGCCGGTCGCGAAATTCCAGGAGAAGTTCGGCGCGCTCGAGGGGCCCGCCGTCACCGCGCGTATCGCCGAGATGGCCGAGACATTCCTGCACGAATCCCCCGGCGACAAGAAGCGGGAAGCGGTGGCACGCTGAAGTCAGCCCAGCGCCTGATCCAAATCGGCGATCAGATCCTCCACATCCTCCAACCCTATCGACAGCCGGGCCATACCGTGGGTGACGCCGGCGGCGCGCAGCTCCTCGTCGGAGTGCCCCCACTGGGACGTCAGCACGGGCAGGCTGCACAGGCTCTCGACCCCGCCCAGGCTTGCGGCGCGCTGGAAGACCTTCAGGCGGTCGAAGAATGCCGCCGCGCGGGCATAGTCCCCCACATCGATGCACACCATCCCGCCGAAGCCGCGCATCTGCCGCCGCGCGATGTCGTGGTCGGGATGATCCGCCAGACCGGGGTAGAACACGGCGTGCACCCGTGGATCCTGCCGCAGCCAAATGGCGAGCGCGCCGGCTGAGGCATTCTGCCGCTCGACGCGCACGACGAGCGTCTTCAGCCCGCGCCCGAGAGCGTACGCCGCCTGCGGGTCGAGAATCGTGCCGAGCGATCGCCGCACCTTCTCCATGGGGGCGAGGCGCGACGACCCGCCCGCCAGCACGCCGGCAGTCACATCGCTGTGGCCGTTCAGGTATTTCGTGGCGCTGTGCATGACCACGTCCACCCCCAGCGAGAGCGGCTGCTGGTTCACCGGGCTCGCAAAGGTGCTGTCGAGCACCGACACGACGCCGCGCGCCCGGCACGCGTCGGCAACCGCCTTGATGTCCACGCACCGGAGGGTGGGGTTGATCGGCGACTCGAACCAGAGCACCCGCGTCCGGTCCGACAGGACGCGTTCCGGGTCGCGAAGCTCGTCGATCCCGACGAAGCGCGCCGCCAGGCCGAGCCTCGTCAGCAGATCGCCCAGGAGGTGCAGTGTTCCGCCGTAGATGGCCGCGCTGCAGACGATCTCGTCGCCGCTCTGGAGCAGGGCCAGCAGCGCTGTCGAGGTCGCAGCCTGGCCGCTCGACAGCAGCAGCGCGGACTCGGCCCCTTCCGCCGCGGCCAGCTTCCCTTCGACGGCGGTGATCGTCGGATTGCCGTACCGCGTGTAGAGGTATTTCGCCGACCGCCCTTCGTTGTACTCGCGCACTTGTGCCGCGCTGTCGAACACATAGCTCGTCGTCTCGAAAATCGGGGTGGTGAGCGGATCGACGTCCGTCAGCGGCAGCAGAGGCCGCCGGACCATCTTCGTGGAAGGTTTCATATCAGGGCTCGACGGCCCCGCGCGGGAGCCCCTGCGGATACCCGGGCTGCAGCGACTGCATGCGCTCGCCACCTGCCCCGACGATCGGATCGACGAACTGCCTGTAGGCATCCTCGTAGCCGCGGTCCACGAGCTCGGCGACCGGGTAATCCCTGTCCGAGCGTTCGTCGTGAACGCCCTCGACGTCGAGCGGGCCCAGCGGATTGTGGTCGGGTCGAATGACGTGCAGGCCAGCGAAGCGCCCCGCAAAGGTCTCGAGCACGTCTCGAAGGGCCGCGGCCTCGAACGCCGAGAGCTGCTCGCCCGCCTGTCCGCGAAGATCCCCACGATGGGCGCTGAGCTCGTGGGGGCGGCCGGGCCTCGGGCAGGCGGACACGAGTATGACCTGCTCGGCTCCGGCGGCGGCAACCTCCTCGAGTACGCGGCCGACAGCGCCCGGGCGATCGCACGCCCGGTGCGTCTCACCACGCCAGTGCCCCTCCGCCGGGAACCGGATCATGTGCGGCTCCGTACCGAGCGGCAGCGCGAGGGAGGCGGCCAGCACGTCCATCCCATGGACTCGCCCCACGCCGGCCAAATCAACGGCCTCGGACGCCCGGGGTATGCCGCTCGCCGACCACGACGGGCCGAAAAAGCGATGCCGGTGCGCTTCCCCGAGGAACGCGAACACCACATCCTGCCGGGCGTCCAGATCGTGAATGACGGCGAGCAGCTCGCGAAAGCCCGGCTGCCCGAGGTTCTCGCCAAGGAGCTCGATGTAGCGTCGCCCCAGCTCCGAGTTCTTCGGACGCTGGAAAGGGGCCGCGCCCCGAATCAGTTTCCACAACTCCGACGCGAAGGCATCGAAACCCGCGGTCGACGAGAGCGGAGCGCCGGCCAGCCGCCACAGCACCCCGTGACGGACCCGGCGGCGGGTGCGCCCCCCGTAGGAGCGGGCTGCCAGGCCCGCGCCGAGGGAGATGGCCGCCACGAGCGCGGCGAGGAGAACAAGCCTTGGAAGAATGGTCGGCAGCCACGCCGGAGCGAAGAGGGCGCCGACCCGCTCGGTGAAGCCAATCGTCAGCGCACTGGCTGTCGCTTCGAACCCGATCAAGGTGAGCACCAGGCCGATCGCTCCCACCACGATCGCGCAGCCCCAGAGCAGGAGAGGGAACAGAAGAATCGCTCCGGCGGCGAGGACCGCCCACCCGGCAACCCGCACGGCCAGTCGCCA
Source organism: Acidobacteriota bacterium (assembly GCA_013697225.1). Taxonomy (GTDB): domain Bacteria; phylum Acidobacteriota; class Vicinamibacteria; order Vicinamibacterales; family 2-12-FULL-66-21; genus JACCXG01. The sequence goes on along the minus strand of JACCXG010000304.1, from coordinate 1,425 downwards.
CGAGTAGAGACGCGCCGCGCCCGGGCCTTTCCAGATTCCCGTCGCGTCCCACAAGCGGGCGCCGCCGTCCACCGCCGCGAACATGGCGCTCACGGCCCCCATGCCGCGGCCCGCTACGAGGTCCGTCCTCACGCCCGCTTCATGAAGCGCACGGAGCACGCCGGCGTGATACGCGCCCGCCGTACCGGAGCCGATCAGCACGAGCGCAGTACGCAGGCGCGTCGAATAGAGACGCTCGGGGCTGTCGGGGGTCATCACGGTGCTGGCAGGGTGCCTGACGCCGGTCGTGGAACTACTTCTCGTCGTGAATGGTCGAGAGCTTCACCAGCTCGAACCGGCGGCTCCCGTTCGGCGTCGTGACGGTCACCTCGTCCCCCTCTTCCTTGTTGAGCAGCCCCCGGCCGATCGGGGAGGCGGTCGAAATCATTCCCCGGTCCACGTCGGCATCCTCCGGCATGACGAGCTGATAGATGGTAATCGAATCACTCGCGGGGTCCTTGAGGTGAACGGTCGATCCGAACCCCACGCGGTCGCGCGGAATCTTGTCGAGGTTCATCAGGTGGATCTCGCTGACCCGCTTCATCAGCAGGCTGATGCGCGACTCCACAAGCCGCTGGCGTTCCTTTGCCGCATGGTACTCGGCGTTCTCACGCAGGTCACCCAGCTCGCGCGCACGCTTGATTTCCTGCGGCAGCTCCGTCTTCAGCTCCTTGTCCAGCTGGCTGATCTCGTCTTCGAACTTCTTCAGCAATCGGGCCTTCATTCGGGAAATGGTAACACCGGAACCCCTGAAATCCGCGGACGCGTGGCATAAGATCGCCTGCGGATGGAGCACATTTCCAGCCGTGGGAACCCGATGGTCTCGCGCTTTCGAGATGCGGCGCGGTCCCCTCTCGTTCTGCTGCTGCTCGAAGGGGCCCACTTGCTGGAGGAAGCACTCTCGTCGGGTCTTCGTGTCGAGGAGGTGGCGGTCCATCACGGGGCACTCGAGGGCGTCGTGCTGGCCCTGACCCATCGCGCTGAAGAACAGGGGGCGCGGGTCGTGACTGTCTCACCCCCGGTACTTGCCGCTCTCAGTCCCGTCCGCCAGCCGTCCGGAATCGTCTCCCTCGCCCGTCGGCCGGAGGTCAGCCTCGAGGGTACGCTGTCCGCAGCGAACGGACTGATCCTCATGCTCGCCGACGTGCAGGACCCTGGGAACGTCGGGGCCGCCATCCGTGCGGCGGACGCCTGCGGCGTGACTGGCGTCCTCTGTGGAACACGCACGGCCGACGCGTTCGGGTGGAAAGCTCTTCGTGGCTCGATGGGCAGTGCGTTCCGTGTCCCGGTGGTCACCCAGGCGCCCCTCGACGCGGCGGTGACCGAAGCGCAGGCGCGGGGGATCACCGTGTACGCCGCCGTGCCGCGTGGCGGACGCCCACTGCC
>JACCXG010000291.1 GCA_013697225.1 Acidobacteriota bacterium | reverse complement strand
CTCCTGTAGGAGCGGTGGGCAGCCGGGCGACGATCGAGAACGTCCGAAACGCCGCCTCATACGAGGGGAGGTGCAGCCGGCGGCCGGAGGACTCCCCCGATTCCGCACCGAATCCCCCGTGGGCGTCATGACCCGCGAGCCCAACGACCGGCCGCCTGGACGCGAGGCGATCCCACATCGCCAGAGCGTCTCCCGGACGGTCCAGCAGCCGGGCCAGTGCTCCAGGTGGCCTCCAGAGATACTCGAGAAGAGCCCGAGACAGCATGAGCCCCCCCTCGTCGCGCCACTCGCTGTCGGCGTTCAGCCACTCGAGCCCGTCAACCTGCGGGTCCCAATCCGACCAGGAGAGCTCCTGCCGCGCCGAGAACGGGTGCGCTGCCAGTCCGAACCCGCCGAGGCGTGCCACATCTTCCACCACCGCCCGGGCACCCCCACCCAGCGGATAAGGGGCAGCCGGTAACCCCAGCGCCAGATAGTGCCCCTCGTTTGTGCTGATCTCGACGCCGTCGAGACAAAGGACGCCCTCGATGTAAGCCGGAGGATCCGGAGGTGTCGTGGCATCCCCGTGTTCCGCAAATATGGCGAACTGGAGTCCCGCACGCGCGGCGGCCGCCGCAACGTCGCGCTTCCCGAGCGCCCCATCGGACCGGGTCGTATGGATGTGAAGCGCGCCGCGCACCGTGTTCCGGCCAGGGAGGACGCCCAGCCGAAGCGGCGCCGGCGGTCCTGTCAGGAGGACGAGCGCTCCGAAAAGGAGCAGGAACGTCGTGACGGCGGCAATCAGAGTACGGAATGAGGGGGTGCGCACAAGGAGGTTCACATCTCGGGGAGATCGGCAGGACTTGTCATCTGTTTATTTTTCACGATGTGATAATATTTTGCTCCGCGTGAACTGCACTGATCCTGACTCCCGCCGGGTTCTGTTTCACCGCCGCGGGTGGAACTTGTCATAGACGGTCCTCAACCTCGCCTCCAGAACGTGCGTGTAGATCTGCGTAGTCGAAAGATCCGCATGCCCGAGCATCAGCTGAATGGCGCGCAGATCCGCGCCACGATCGAGAAGGTGCGTGGCAAAGGAGTGACGAAGAAGGTGCGGGCTGATGTCGTGCGTGATTCCCGCCTTGATGCCGTACTCCTTGAGCAGCTTCCAGAATCCCACGCGGGAGAGCGGCCCCCCGCGGGCGTTCACGAACAGCCAGGGGGAAGGGCGCGTGACCAGGAGGGGGCGTCCGGACGCAACATACTGGCGCACCCACGCGATGGCCTCCTGGCCGATGGGGACCAGCCGCTCCTTGCTCCCCTTCCCCACGCATGTCAGGTAGCCCTCGTCCATGTAGAGGTTCGGGAGCTTCAGCGCGAGAAGCTCCGACACCCTCAGTCCGGTGGCGTAGAGGACGGAGACGAGCGCTTTGTCGCGAAGCCCTCGCGGGGTCGAAGGATCGGGAGCGGCAAGCAGCCGATCCACCTCCTCCAGATCCAGGAACCGGGGGAGCGCTGGCCAGGCGCGCGGGGCCCGGAGGTCGTCGGCCGCACTGGCCTCCCGTCCCGCCTCAACGGCCACGAACCGGTAGAAACCGCGGACGCAGGCCACTGCCCTCGCCGTCGAGCGAGGCGAGAGCCCGCTGGCCATCAGACCGCGTACGAACGCTTCGAGGTCCCGCCGGTCGAGTGTGCTCACGTCCCGCTCGTGGTCGGCGGCAAAGCTTCCGAGCGCCGCAAGGTCGCGGGCGTAGCTCTCGAGCGTGTTGTCCGACATGCGCCTCACGTCGCGCAGGTAGGCCAGATAGGCGTCGATCGTCACCTGTGGGTCCCTTCCTTCCCCTCCGCGAGTCTACCCTGACCGGCTCGCGTGAACCTTTCCGGCCCGGTACCGCTCCACCGCGCGACGCGACCGACCGATTGACACCCTTGAAGCCCGGGAGTACTGTAGGCGGTTGCGTCTCCGGGCCAGCGCCGTTCGTTCCGCCGGTCCGGATGAAAGGACCGATGCCGACTCAATCGAAATGGCAGTCGCTGCCTACCGAAGCCATCAACTCGACGACCCTGGCCATCGACAAGGCGCCCATCCGCGACATCATCGACATGGTCGTCAACGAGGACCGCAAGGTGATCAGCGCGGTGCTCAAGGAGAAGGAGCGGATTGCCCACGGCGTCGAAATCGTCGCGCAGGCGCTGAAGAAAGGGGGGCGCATCATCTTCGTGGGCGCCGGCACCAGCGGCCGCCTCGGCGTGGTGGAAGCGTCGGAAATGCCGCCGACCTTCGGCACCTCCCCCTCGCTCGTCCAGGCGATCATGGCTGGCGGACAAGGGGCCGTGTTCCGGGCGAAGGAAGGGGTGGAGGACAACTACGAGGAGGGGGCGCGCAGCATCGGGCGGCTGCGGCTCGGCAAGAAAGATGTCGTCATCGGCGTCTCGGCCAGCGGGATGACACCGTTCGTCCGCGGCGGGCTCACCAGAGCGCGCAAGGCCGGCGCCCGGATCATCGTCGTGACCTGCTGGCCCGGCTCCGAGCTCCAGAATTTCGTCGACCTGCAGATCGCCCCCGCCGTCGGGCCTGAGATCATTGCAGGCTCGACACGTCTGAAGGCCGGCACCGCCACCAAGATGGTTCTCAACATGCTGACGACCATCGCGATGATCAAGGTCGGGAAGACCTACGGCAACCTGATGGTGGACGTGCAGACCGGCTCCGAGAAGCTGAAGGATCGGGCGCGGCGCATCACAGCGATCGTGACCGGTCTGGACTACGACGCATCGGACGCGCTCCTCCGCAAGGCCAAGTGGAACGTCAAGGGTGCGATCGTGATGCAGAAGGCGGACCTGACGCTGCCCCAGGCCTTGAAACGGCTCAAGAAGGCGGACGATTCCGTACGTGAGGCCATCGGCGAAGATATCGAGCCTCGCCTGCGGGAGTTGCTCCAGGCGCAGGCCGCCGCCAAGGGGCCGGCGCCGAAGTGAACTGACGCGTCAGCCTGACCTGTGCTCCCGCTCGAGTTCCAGGGCGGCCGCGGCGTCCAGGATGATGTCCACGTCATGGTGGAGCTGCAGGAAGGACGCCGGCAGAGAGGTCGTGAGCGGGCCGTTCACGACCTGCGCCACACACGACGCCTTGCTCTCGCCGTTGGCCAGCAGGATCACCGATCGGGCCTGCAGAATGGTCGCCATCCCCATCGACAGGGCCTCCGCCGGAACGTTCGACAGGTCACCGCCAAACAGCATGACGTTGCTCTGGCGGGTTTCCGGCTTCAGCTCGACCCGGTGCGTGCGCGACTGCAGGGAGAGTCCAGGCTCGTTGAACCCGATGTGGCCGTTCGTGCCGATTCCCAGAATCTGAAGATCGATCCCCCCTGCGGCAGCAATCGCTCTCTCGTATCGCCGGCACTCCTCCTCGGCGGGCGCCGTGCCCACGAGGAAGTTGATCCGCTCCGGTCGGAGATTCACGTGCCTGAACAGGTGCCCCTCCATGAACTGACGGTAAGACCCCGGATGTTCTGGCGGCACCCCCAGAAACTCGTCGAGGTTGAAAGTCGTGGCGGAAGACCAGTCGAGGCGGCGTGCGGCGGTCACGCGCGCCAGCTCCGCGTACAGCGCCACGGGCGTACGCCCCGTCGCCAGGCCGATGACGAGCGAGGGATTCTGCTGCAGGGCTCCCGCAATGCGGGCAGCAACGACGGCGGCGGCCGTTCCTGTGTCCGGGAACACGGTGATTCTGGGACTGCGGACGAATGACATGGACGGCTGACCGAGCGCCTTCAGTTTAGTCCTGGTAAATCGGAATCCGGGCTCCCCCGCGTGCCTCCTGCAAGGCCAGCGTGACAGCCCCTTCTGCCGGTTCCCGCTCCAGTACCCGCGTTGCGCTGCCTCGTGCGGCCACGGACAAGCGGCGCTGCAGCTCCTGCTCCAGCCAGGGCACCGCCCGGAAGATGCCGCCGGAAAGGATGAACGTCGACGGCTGGCCGAGCAGCTCCAGCCGGCGCGCCACTGACAGCGCGGCCCCCTCGAGCTCACCGGCAGCAGCCCGAAGAATTCCGATCGCCGCCTCATCGCCCGCATCGAAGGCCCCCTGAACCGAGCTCGCCAGACCCCCTATGACAGATGGCTTCATGCTGTGCTGGTAGACCTCGCGCAGCAGCGCCTGCGGCTGAGTTACCTGGAACCGCTCCAGGAGCATGGGCGTCAGCAGTGTCTTCGGACCGCGGTAATCCGCCGCGCGCAGCACAGCCCGGAGCGCGGCCCGTCCGATCCAGTAGCCACTGCCCTCGTCGCCGAGCACGAAGCCCCATCCCCCGGCCCGAGCCGCCTGCCCCGCCGCATTGCGGCCGTAGGCAATGGAGCCCGTACCCGAAACGACAACAACGCCAGGCTCTCCAGGGGCGCCGCTCTCGAGCGCGATCAGCGCATCGTTGACGACCACCACGCGGGCCTTGAACCCGATGCGCTTCATGATGCTGCGCACCATCGCATGATCGTCCTGCCGATCCGCACCCGCAATCCCCAGGCAGATGGCCGCCGGGACGATCTCGCGGTCGCCGAGGGCCTCGTCCATCAGCTCGTGAAGAACTTTCTCGACCTGCAGCTCCCCCGCCCCCTGCAGGTTGGCCCCGGGGCCTCGTGCGCGGGACACGATCCGTCCCTCGCCGTCGGCCAGCAGACAGCTGGTCTTGGTCCCCCCGGCATCGATTCCCATGACATGGATCATCGTTTCGCGCTCCCGCATGCTACCTCAGACGCGTTGACACCCCTCACCGCAACACGTTACAGTCGGGCACCTTATGCCTCTTGCCGGTGCTCGAATGGCGCGCATGCTCGGGGGTGCCGTCATCGTCGGGTGCCTCTCCGGGTTCCTCTCAGGAGCCGGTTCACCCGCCCTGGCGGGGGACGCCGGAACCGCTAGACAAGCGCCGGAGCTGCGGGCCCTCTGGGTGCTCCGGACGTCGCTGAACTCTCCGCAGAGCATTGCCGCGCTCGTGGATTCGGCGCGGGTGAACGGTTTCAACACGCTCCTGGTGCAGGTGCGCGGCCGCGGGGATGCGTACTATGCCGGGGGAACCGAACCTCGCGCCGTGGACCTTGCACGGCAGCCGGCCTCCTTCGATCCGCTTGCCGAGGTGCTCCGCGCCGCGCACGAGGCGGACATCCGGGTGCATGCCTGGATCAACGTCAACCTGGTCTCGAGCGCCGTTGCTCTGCCCATCCCGCGCGAGCACCTGGTACACCGCCGCCCCGAATGGCTGATGGTTCCGCGCGAGCTCGCGGGAGAGCTGTCGCGGGTCGACCCCGCGGCTCCGGCGTATGTGCGACGGCTTGCGCAGTGGACCCGCGGACAGTCCGCCAACGTCGAGGGGCTGTACGCCAGCCCCATCCACCACGCGGCGGTCGAGCACATGACCACGATCGTTCGTGGCATTGCACGACGGTACGCGGTCGACGGCATCCACTTCGATTACGCGCGGTATCCCACCGAGCGCTTCGACTACAGCCGTGATGCGGTGCGTGAGTTCCGTGCCTGGGTGGAGCCCCGCCTGCCGGCCGCACAGCGCCAGGGCCTCACCGCGCGCGCAAAGGTGAACGTCCTCGCGTTCCCTGACGGACTGCCCGCCGAGTGGCGGCGCTTCCGCGTGGCGCGGATGACGACGATGATGTCGCGATTGCGGGATGCGGCCAAGGCGGAGCGGCCCGGGGTTGTCGTGAGCGTGGCGGTGAAAGCGGACGACCGCGACGCGCTCGAGCACCGGCTGCAGGAGTGGCCTCGCTGGCTCGAGAACGGGACCGTCGATGCCGTCGCGCCGATGGCCTACACGACGGAGCCGTCGCAGTTCACCAGTCAGATTGCGGCCGCGCGGGCGGCCGCCGCCGGCCGGCAGGTCTGGGCGGGGATCGGCGCCTACAGGCTCACCCCCGCGCAGACTGTCGCCAACATCACGAGCGCTCGCCGGCTCGGCGCCGAGGGATTCGTCCTCTTCTCGTACGACAGCCTCACCCAGCCCGGCCAGAAGACGCGCGACTACCTCGCGGTTGTCGGGCGCGCGGCCCGCTCCCAGGCGTCCGCCCCCGAGGGTTCCCGATAGGTGCACCCGCTCGATTTCGGCATTCTCTTCGTCTATCTCACCGCTGTCGTCCTGTTCGGCGCCTACTTCGGGAAATCCCAGCGCACGATTCAGGATTACTTCGTTTCGGGGAAGAACCTGCCGTGGTGGGCGATCATGGGCTCGATCGTCGCCACCGAGACGAGCACGGTCACGTTCATCAGCGTCCCGGGGTTCGCCTACGGAAACAACCTCACCTTCCTCCAGCTCGTCATGGGGTACATGATCGGGCGCCTCGCGGTCTCGATTCTGTTCATACCCGCCTACTTCAAGGGGCAGCTGCTCACCGTCTATCAACTCCTGGGAGAGCGGTTCGGATCAGGAGTCAAGCGGCTCGCCTCGGGGGTCTTCCTGCTCACACGGAGCCTGGCCGATGGCTTCCGGCTGTTTGCCACCGGTCTGGTGCTCGCGGCCGTGCTGCGCGCCATGCCCGAAACGGATGCAATCGCCACGGCATGGCTGCCCGGAATCGATCCGACTTACTCGATACTCGCCGCCTCAGTGCTGGTTATCGGCCTGGCAACAATGGCGTACACGTACTTCGGCGGCATGACAGCCGTTGTCTGGACCGACGTCACGCAGTTGACCGTCTACACGACCGGGGCCGTGATCGCCGCTGTCGTGCTGCTCGGGCAGATCCCGGGGGGCTGGAGCGAGGTTCGGGAGGTGGCCGGCGCGGCAGGCCGCTTCCAGTTGTTCGACTTCACGCCAACCCTCACCCGCAGTTATACATTCTGGTCGGGAGTCATCGGCGGAGCCTTCCTCACCACGGCGACCCACGGCACCGACCAGTTGATGGTGCAGCGCTACTTCTGCACGAAGGATCCGCGGCAGGCCCGCAAGGCACTGCTCTGGAGCGGCGTCGTCGTCTTTGCGCAGTTCGTGCTGTTCCTCTTCATCGGCGTGATGCTGTTCGTCTACTACACGCAGCATGCGCCCGGCGAGATTGCGGAGTTCACGAGAGACGGACGTCTGCTGACCGATCGCATCTTCCCCTACTTCATCGTGCGGCACCTGCCGATCGGGGTCGTCGGCCTCGTGGTCGCGGCGATCTTCGCGGCGGCGATGTCGACCCTCTCCTCGTCGCTCAACTCCTCGTCCGCGGCGGCCGTCAACGACTTCTACCTCCCCGCAACTGCTGGTGCCCACAGCGACCGCCACTACCTGACGGTGTCCCGGATGATGACCGCCGTCTTCGGCGTCGTGCAGATGATCGTTGCCGTCGCCGCCATCTGGCTGTCGAGCCGTGTCGTGGACGAAGTGCTTGGAATCGCGTCGTTCACGAACGGGCTGATCCTCGGGGTGTTCTTCCTCGGCACGTTCACGGTGCGTGTCGGTCAGACCGCGGCGTTCGCCGGGATCCTCGGCGGCGCAAGTGTCATGCTGGCCGTGAAGCTCGGAACGGCCGTGTCCTGGCAGTGGTACGTACTGATCGGGTCGCTCGTGACGTTCGCTGTCGGGTGGGCGGCTTCCTTCATCTCGCCCGCGGCTCCGGCGGAGGAATCAGCGCTGCGGAGGGGTTAGGGAAAAGGGAAAAGGGAAAGGGAGAAGGAAGAAGAGGAGCCAGGCTCGAATGGCGCGTGCGGCGGCGATGAGCGACGAACGGTTCTCCGAAGCGGCGGACGTGCTGCGGGCCGGGGTCGAGGCGCATGCCTTTCCCGCGGCCTGTGTCGAAGTGGGGCGCCACGACGGTGCAATCTGGAACGCCTCGTTCGGAGGGCTGACGTTCGATCCGCTTGCGCCGTTTGCCACAGCCGGCACGATCTTCGACCTGGCGTCCCTGACGAAGGTGCTGGCGACGGCCACGCTGACCATGCGTGCGCTCGACACGGGACGG
>JACCXG010000261.1 GCA_013697225.1 Acidobacteriota bacterium | reverse complement strand
GGCGATGGGGCACGACTGCTGGCATGGCAACGAATCCGTTCGGGCGACATTGGCACGCTCGAACCGCCGTCGCTCAGTGAGGATGGGCGGCTCGTTGCCTTCGTTGCGGGGAAGTCCGAGCGCCGCGAGCGATCGTGCTGCCGAAATGTCTACGTGCTCGACAGGATCACGGGAGCCATCACCCAGGAGAGCGTCAACGCCGACGGGACGTCCCCCAGTGGTGACAGCGCCGCCCCTCGGCTCAGCGCAGACGGCCGGGTGATCGCCTTCGAGACCCTGGCGAGGAGCCTGCTCCCTGACCAGGGAAGCAGGCCAGGACGTCGCGTCATCGTGCGCGATCGCTTGACGGGCGGCATGCGTACGCCGGGCGCACTGGGCGTGGCGCCGAATGGCGAGACGAGCCAGTCGGCGCTGAGCGGAAGCGGCCTTGCTGTCGCTTTCACGTCCGACGCGACCAATCTCGCGAAGGGACGCGACACAGACGGAGGCGAAACGGATGTGTATCTGTGGCGCCTCGACGCTGACACGATCGAGCGCGTCAGCGTGAACGCCGAGGGTGTCCAACCCTCGACCGGCGCCAGTCATTCCCCAAGCATCAACAGCGAGGGGGACTTGGTCGCATTCGTCTCGGCGGCCCAGCTTGTCCCGGAGGACATGAATAATGTCCCTGATGTGTACGTGCGCGATGTCCGGCGCGGTCGCACCTGGCTCGTGAGTCGCGGCGCTGCAGGAACACGCGCCGATGCAGGCAGCTTCTCGCCTGCATTGAGCGCCGACGGGCGATACGTGGCTTTCGTGTCGATGGCCACAAACCTCGGCGCCACGGACCGAAATAGCGACAGCGACATCTACATTCATGACGTGGCGACGGGCGCGACGACGCTCGTGAGCGCCACGGCGCGACGTGAAACGGCCAACAGCGGGAGCCGCCGGCCGGCGTTGTCGGCCGACGGACGGCTCGTCGTGTATCAGTCGGTCGCGTCGAATCTCGGATCGGCAACCGAGTGCCCTCCCACCTCGCCAGATACGAACCTCCTGCCGGACATCTACGTCTTCGACCGAAGCACGCGGTGCGTCACACGAATCAGCGGCTCGCCGGCGGCCGACTGGTGGTCACCGAGCGTGGCAGCAGCGATCGACGGAGCAGGAACGATCGTCCTGTTCTCGTCGACCCAGCCCGTCGATGCCGAAGTCACGACCGATTTCAATCTGTTCGCGCGCCTGATCCTCGGGCGAGGAGCGGGACACGTGCGCCGAAGCCCCCCTCCCTAGGTTGTCACTGCCGGACGCGTTCAAGGGATACCGGTGTAGAATCCTCACCGAATGCGTCCTCCGTTCTCGCGGCTCGGCGCGTATCAGGTGATCTCCTCACTGGCCGCTGGCGGCATGGGTGAGGTTTATCTGGCGCGCGACACGCGTCTCCCGCGCGAGGTCGCAATCAAGGTCCTCCCAGCGGATCACGCCCTCGACGAGCGGCGCCGCCAGCGTTTCCTGCGCGAAGCGAAGCTCCTCTCCTCTCTCAGTCACCCGCACATCGTCACCATTCACGAGCTCGACAGGGAGGGCGATGTCGATTTCATCGTGATGGAACTCGTCCACGGCGCGAGCCTCGACGCGCTGATTCCAGCAGGGGGTCTTCGGCCGGGCGAACTGCTCCGTATTGCGATCCCGGCGGCCGACGCGGTCGCCGCGGCGCACGCGCGGGGCATCATCCACCGTGATCTCAAGCCGGGCAACATCATGATCCGCGACGACGGCGCGATCAAGGTGCTCGACTTCGGCCTCGCGAAGCTGACGGAGGTCGATGAAGAGGACGCGCGGCCCCCGACCGTCTCCGATCTGGGTCGCGAAGGCGTGAGTGCTCCCAGCCGCGCCGCGGGCACCGCGGCGTACATGGCCCCGGAACAAGCGGTCGGCGGCAAGGTCGATGCGCGCAGCGACGTCTTCAGCTTTGGCGCAACGCTGTATCAGATGGCCACCGGCACGCGCCCATTCAAAGGCGAGTCGGCCGTCGAAACACTCGAGGCCGTACTGCGGTCGGAGCCGACGCCGCCACGGCAGATCGTGCCCAACCTGCCGCGCGATCTCCAACGACTGATTCTGCGCTGCCTGCGAAAAGACCTGGACCGCCGCTACCAGACGATGCTCGATGTTCGAAACGAGCTGCTGGAGATCGAGCAGGACCTGAAATCGAGTCACGGGCTGCCCTCGGCTGCTGTGGAACGCCGATCCCCGGCCGCACCATGGATCGCCATTGGGGCGATTCTGCTGCTCGTTTCGGCGGGTTTGGTCTGGTGGCCGCGCGGCCATGTCGCCGTGCCACCGATGCGGGTGCTCCCGGTCACGAGCCTCGAAGGGCACGAGACGATGCCGACGTTTTCACCAGATGGTACTCACGTGGCGTTCGCCTGGGAGGGTGACAAGCAGTCGGGAAACGTTGATATCTATGTGGCGCTGATCGGTTCTCCCACAGTGCGGCGGGTCACGACTGATCCGGCGATGGACGTATTCCCGAGCTGGTCCCCGAACGGTCGTCGCCTGGCATTCGTTCGCCAGCTGAACGACCATGCCGGCCGTGTGTACATCATGTCGCCGTCCGGCGGCGATGAACGGAAGTCGATTGACTTCGATGTGCATTTCGATCGCCTCGGCAGATTCGGCCAGCTCTCCTGGTCGCCCGACGGGCAGTACATCGCAGCGGCGAGATCGTCCACCCAGAGGCCCGGCGAGAGCACCGGCATTTATGTCCTTCCGGTGCAGGGCGGCAGTCCGCGTCTGGTGACGCGGACGGTAGCGCCCAGGAGCGATCGCGATCCGGCGTTTTCGCCGGACGGCCGTCGACTCGCGTACTTCTCGTGCGACAACTGCTGCTGGAGCGGCTGCGATGTCATGAGCCTCGATTTGAACAGCGAACTCACTGCTGCTGGAGACCCGCGCCGGCTGACGTCCCTTGCGACCCAAATGGAGGGAGCTGCCTGGGCTCCCGACGGCAGAACCATTGTATTCGGGAGCGTCACGGCCGGGTTCCAGTATCTCTGGCGTGTCGACGCCGGGGGTCGCCTTCCTCCGGAACGGCTCGAGGTGGCGGGGCTCGGAGCGCGAGCACCGGCTACGGTGCCTGCTCGCGATCAGCTGGTGTTCAGCCGGTCGAAGCATAACGAAGATATTTATCGCATTGGCCTCGAGGGCAATCCCCAATCGATCGCGGCCTCTTCGTTTTCGGAGCGCTGGCCCGTGTTCTCCCCGGACGGCCGCTTTGTCGCTTACTGCTCCGCCCGTTCTGGGGAGACCACCGACATCTGGGTGGCTGGCTCCGACGGCTCGAGCGCGCGGCAGCTCAGCCAGGGTCTCAGCGACTCCTGCGGCGCCTCCTGGGCTCCAAGTGGACGGACGATTGCCTTCTCGTCCGTGGTGGAGGGCCACCGAAATATCTGGACAGTCGATATCGACGGCGGCAACCTCCGTCAGATCACTACCGGTCCAGGCAAGCGGGGGTACCCCGCATATTCGAGGGACGGTGTCTGGATCTATTTCAGCAAAGCGGGACCGCAGGGCTTCGACATCTGGCGTATTCCATCCGATGGCGGACCGGAGCAGCCGGTCACGCGGGACGGTGGATACATAGCTTTCGAGACGACAGACGGCAGGAGCCTCGTGTATCAGCGCGTGCAGGACCGCGGAGGAGCACCGGTGCTGCTGCGGCCGCTTGCCGAAGGATCGCCGCAGGAACTCGTCAAGTGCGCGTACGGCTTCTCGGTCTCAGCCAGGGGCGTCTACTACTACCCGTGCGTTTCGAGCGGTCCGCCTGTGCCGCTGGCGCCTTCAAGAAGGTCCGACGTTCGACTGATCGATCTGAAGACTCGCGACGACCGGCCCGTCCTCACGCTAGGCGACCTGGGGTACGGCGATGTGTTCTGGGGTCCGAGATTCTCTCCCGATGGCAGGACGATCGTGTACGCAAAAATCGTGAGTTGGGGCGAGGATTTGATGATGATCGAGAACTTCCGATAGAGCGGCCAAGGTTCCGACCATTAGTCGGGTTGCAGCAATTTTCCTGCCGGTGAGGTGGCCGAGAGCTGAAGGCGGCGGTTTGCCAGGGTCGCCCGGGATCACAGAACGGGCCTGAAG
>JACCXG010000235.1 GCA_013697225.1 Acidobacteriota bacterium | reverse complement strand
TTTGCGCTTACCAGTCAGAAGGAAATACATCTCGAACGGCCTGGACAACCATCACGACCTGAGGAGAAGACATGATGAAACCGCTCCCTCCGCCAATCGTATCGGGCGTGGCACTCGCAATTGTGGCTACGCTGGCGCTCACGCCGGCTCTGCTGGCCGCCGGGGAACCCCGGGGCGTGCAGAGCCCACCACTGGAACTGGCTCAGGGCTCACCCGACGAACTGACATCTGAAGAGTCTCGCGACCCCCACGACAGGGCCAGACAGCTCGAAGGCGTATGGGAGGCGCATGTCACCCGTCGCGCCTGTGACACCGGCGACCCCATTGGCACCTTTCGCGGGATGACCAACTTCATCCGAGGCGGATCTCTGGTCGGCACCAACTCGAATCCGAACCCGCCGACCACGTATGGCCGATGGCAGCACCTCGGCGGGCGGCGGTACATCGCCGTCGAGCGGTTCTTCCGCTATGCCGATGGGACCTTTGCAGGCGTGCAGAGGATCACGCGAAACATTCTCCTCAGCAGGGAAGGCAATCAGTTCACGGGCGTCAACACCTCTGAAGCCTTTGATCTCGACGGTAACCTGATTCGAACCGGCTGCACCACAGACATCTCGTACCGAGTCGAGTAGCCCCCCGTTCGCCAATCCGAACGCTCGTGAGGTGTGATCCCTAACGTGCGACAGTATGTCCTCTCGCATTCTCCCGCGGTCCGCCCTGCCAGGGGCGGACCTCTCCACTGAAGGCGGCGCACTCATGGGTCCAGGCGCCCGGGGCCGCGGCAGGCTGCCGAACGACCGCCCGCACATGATTCGGGTGACGGGCAGCGTGGACGTGCCATGGCTCGGCGTGCTGATGGCCGCCAACTTCCAGCACTTCACGGGCAAGCCCTGGGGGGCAACGGCCCTGCTCCCTGTTCCCTATCAACAGCGCATTCTGATTGAACCGCGTAGCTCACGCCGGCTGTCCTCGCAGTCGGCGCTGGACCTGCGGCTCTCCAAAACGATCACTCACAGCGCAGGGCGTGTGGAGTTGCTCCTCGACGTGCTGAATGTGCTCAACGAGACCGCCGAAGACTCGATTGCGACGGATAACTGGTCCAGCCCGAATTTCGGGCAGCCTACGGTTTTCGTTGACCCCCGTCGGGCCATGTTGAGCCTCCGGGTCAACCTCGGTCGGTAATCACCTCGCGAACCCGGCCACCCAGTTGAGCACCACGGTGATCGTGGCCGACTGGGACTCCTCAGTGGCGTTGGCCACGAGGAAGCGCTGCCCGTCGGGGGCGGCGGCATACGTCCTGGCTGTTCCCTGAATCTCGAGCCACTTCGTTCGAGTGGTGAACAACCGCTCCGCGGGTTTGAAAGTGAAGGTCTCGGGGAAGCTCTCGAAGTCGACCACCATCAGCGTCCGGTCAGGAGCCATGTAGAAGAGCTCCTTGCCGTCACGGCGCCACTGCGGCTGCGATCCGCCAGCGGTGGAAACCTGACGCCGGACTTCTGGCCCGGGAAACGCCTGGACATAGACCTCGTAGGTTCCGGACTCGTTCGAGACGTACGCCAGCCAGCGCCCGTCAGGTGAGGGCATCCCATACCGATCGTCGCTCGCGCTGTTGACAACGGGATGCGGTACCCTCGAGCCGAGTGGCAGCGCCCATATGTCGCCGCTCCTGGTCTTCGGATCCGTCAGGGTATAGAACAGCACCTGCCCATCCGCCGACCATCCCGACGGCACGGTCGGAAGCTTGGACTTGAAGAGCAGGGTCTCGTTCCCTGCGGCCTTGGCCGACATCTCGTATAACTGAGGCGGGCGCTCGCGCAACGAGCTGAACGCGATGCGCTCCCCGGTGTGCGACCACACCGGGAACAGGTCGTTGGCCGGATTGAACGTGAGCTTGTGGGCCTCGGGGCGCCCGAAGACCAGCTGCCACAGATCGAACGTAGCGGTACGTGGATCGGCGAGATCGTAGACGACACTGGCGGCATCGGGCGAGAGGGAGATGGTGTTGATGACCCCCGTGGCCCCCGGCTTCCCGATCGGGTTGCCGCTGCGACCGAACCACACCAGCTCCGACTGGCCGACCGCACCTGCGAAGTAGGCCAGGGTGCCGGAGGTGGAAACCGAGAACAGCGCCTGGTTCGTGACCGGGTTGAGACCGACCCCGCTCGCAACGGCCACCGGGCTGCCCTCTACGGCATGGGTCTTGGGGTCGAACGACTGGGCCCGGAGCGTGCCTTCGCGCCAGAAGAGCAGATATCCCGGCGCCGCATAGATCGCATTCGACTGGGAGTCGACAAGCCGTGTCCGCGCACCGGACTCGAGTGCGACGACCCAGATGCCAGCGTTCTCCGGTTGATTCACTGTCGGAACGAACTCCAGGAAGTGCCGCCCGTCCGGGAGGAACGACGGGAACCAGCCCCCCGCGGACCGGCCTCCCGCCGGAGGCACCGGCATCGCCTCCGCCTCCCCGTTTGCGGACACCCGATACGGCCCGTCAGGAGGACTCGGCACGAACACGATCACGCCCTCCTCGTTCCAGGTACCGCCTCTTGCTCCTCCCGCTTTGGCCAGCGTCCGCGGAGGGCCGGTGGAGATGTCCACGGTCTTGAGCATGCCTTGCGCGAAGAACCCGATCCGCCGGCTGTCTGGCGACCAGAACGGCAGCGACGCGCCGTCCGTACTCGGGAGCGACTTCGCCGGATCTACGGTCCCGATCGTGCTGATGTAGATCAGTTGCCTGCCGGTCGTGTCGTACCCGACAAATGCCAGCCGGAGACCATCCGGAGAGATGACGGGGCTCTCTTCCGTCGCCAGGGAGGCCCCGGGAGGAGGGACTGCCGGAAAACTGAACGGGGGAGAGGCAGGCTGGCGCACGACCAGTGGCGCGACAAGCATCCCGACGGTCAGTGTGGCCAGGACGACGGCGGCCCAGGCGACGACCGTTCGATGGATCCGCCGCACGGCGGGCGGACCGATCCGCCATGAGTCGGACACCCCGTTCCCTACTCCATCCTCCTGCCCTTCCCCCAGCAGATCTTCGATCTGAACGCGCGCATCACCAATCGACTGCAGACGACGCCTTGGATCCTTCTGAAGAGACCGGCGCAGGAGCCGTGCAAGGCCTGGGGTCACGGCGGCAGGAAGTTCGTCCCATTCGGGCTCGGCAGTCAGGATCGATGCCAGCGTGTCCGTCACGGTCTCGCCTCTGAACGGCCGATGCCCTGCAAGCATCTCGAACAGCACGACGCCAAACGCCCAGATGTCGGTCCGCCTGTCGACTGGCAGGCCTCGCGCCTGCTCGGGGCTCATGTAGGCAGCGGTTCCCACGACCACCCCTTCACGGGTCTCGCCATGTGACTGGGCGTTCGAAGGCCGGTTCTCACCCGCAAGCGCTTTCGCCAGCCCGAAGTCCAGGACCTTGACGAGCCCGTCAGGCGTGATCTTGATGTTGGCCGGCTTCAAGTCGCGGTGAACGATTCCCCTGTCGTGAGCCGCCTCCAGCGCCTCGGCTATCTGCCGGGCCATGCTCAGGGCGCGGTTCACCGGCAGTGCAGCACTCCGCCCCCGTAGTTCCTCCGGCAGCCCGGTGGCGAGGGTCTCACCCTCCACCAGTTCCAGCACGATGAATCTGATGCCCTCCGCCTCTTCGAGGCCGTAGATGCCGCAGATGTTCGGGTGATTGAGCGCGGCGAGCATTCGTGCTTCGCGTTCGAAGCGGGAGAGCCGTCCGGGATCGCTCGTGAATTCGTGAGGCAGGACCTTGATGGCCACGTCGCGCCCGAGCTTCGTGTCGTGGGCCCGGTACACTTCGCCCATGCCTCCGGCGCCAAGAAGAGTGTGCAGGCGATAGGCGCCGAGCATCCGCCCGCTCAGCCGTACGGGGGCGTGTCCCGGCGTGAGAGGCACCGACGGGTTGGGCACCGGCTCGGCCGGAAACCGGTCCGCAGAGCCGGTGTCGTTGAGCAGCGCTTGCACCTGCCGCCGCAGGGCGTCATCGTCAGGGCAGGCCTCCACCAGATACGCGGCACGCTCATCCGGAGGCCGGAGGTACGCCGCGTGATAGAGCCCCTCGATGCGTTCCCATTGTTCAGGCGTCATCGATCGGATCCGATCGCATCTCGCCGCGGAGCCAGGCGCGGGCCAGCCGCCAGTCCCGCATCACCGTATCCGGCCCGACCTTCAGGACCGATGCGGTCTCTTCCACGCTGAGACCGCCGAAGAACCGCAGCTCGATGACCCGGCTCTTTCGCTCGTCGAACTTCGCCAGCGCCACAAGCGCATCGTCGAGTGCCACGAAGTCCTGGCGCGAATCCTCGGCCACGGTGAGGGCCTCCTCGAAGATGACCCTGGCTGCGCCACCGCCACGCTTCTGGGATACACGCGCGCGTGCGTGGTCCACGAGGATGCGGCGCATGATCCGTGCGGCAACCGCTAGAAAGTGCGCGCGATCGTGCCACTGGACGTCCGACGCGTCCACCAGCCGGAGATACGCTTCGTTGACGAGCGCTGTTGCCTGGAGGCTGTGCCCGGCGCGCTCGCCGGCCATGCAGCGGCGCGCGATCTGCTGGAGCTCCCTGTGGACGAGCGGCACCAGTTGCTCGAGGGCAGCCTCGTCGCCCTTGCCCCACCTGAGGAGCAGCGCGGTCACATCCGGGGGGTGGTCAGGAATGCTGCCATTCTAAGCCCGGCTCCCCGCCACCCCCGCAACCATTTTCCTCGGCGGGATCCGGGGGACGCCGAGGGGACCGTCGATGGTGGGTAGAATGGCGCATGGAGTTCGTGCTGAACGGGCGGCGGGTGGGCGTGGACGCCCCGCCGGCTGGCACGACGCTGCTCGATTTCGTGCGGGCCCGGGGGCTCACCGGCGCCAAGGAAGGCTGTGCCGAAGGGGAGTGCGGCGCATGCACTGTCGCCATGCTCGTCAACGAGGGAACCGGCAGCGCATTCCAGGTCGTCAACAGCTGCCTCATGCTCCTGCCCATGGCGGCCGGCCGAGAGATCTACACGGTGGAGGCGCTGGCCGAAGGCGGCGAGCTCACCGGCGCGCAGCGTGCGATGGCCGCGGCAGGTGGTTCGCAGTGCGGCTACTGCACGCCGGGGTTCGTCATGAGCCTCTTTGCGGAGCAGTATCGTCCCGGCCGCACGGGGGCGTGCGATCCGCTGTCGATGGCGGGCAATCTCTGCCGCTGCACCGGTTACCGTCCGATCGGTGCCGCGGCGGACGCACTGGGCGCCGCTCCGGACGATCGGTTCAGCGAGCGGCTCACCCGTCCGGCCCTTCCGCTCGAGGCCCTGGTCATAGCCGGGTTTTCCCGCCCCCGCTCGGTTGAAGAGTGTGTGGCAATCCTGGCGCATGCGCCGGAGACAACGATTGTTGCCGGCGGGACCGATCTTGGCGTGGAAGCGAACCTCCGGCATCGACGCTGGCCGCAGGTGATGAGCGTCGAGGCGGTCGATGAGCTGCGTGAGTTCGCCGACGGGCCGGAACACGTAAGGATTGGGGCCGGTCTGCCCTTGTCGCGGATTGGCCGCGTCTGGCGGCAGGCCCCGGCTGTTGTTGCCGAGTGGCTGGCGCTGTTTGCTTCCCCGCAGATTCGGAACATGGCCACCCTGGGCGGCAATCTTGCCACCGCCTCACCTGTCGGGGATGCGGCCCCGCTGCTGCTGGCGCTGGATGCGACCGTGCAGATTGCAGGCCCGGCGGAGGCCGGCGGATCGACGTCGGCGCGGCGAACGGTTCCACTGTCATCCTTCTTCGTCGAGTACCGGCGGGGTGCGCTTCGCGAGGGAGAGATCCTCGTCAGTGTGGAGATCCCCAAGCCGCTGCCGGAGGTCGTCCGGTTCTATAAGGTTGCAAAGCGGCGTCTCGACGACATCAGCACCGTGGCGGCGGCAATGGCGATCGATGGCTCCCCCGCTCGCGTATCGCGCGCACGCTTTGCCTTCGGAGGCGTCGCCGCGACGCCGCTTCGCGTCACGGACGCAGAGGCTGCAGTCGAGGGGCGTGCCTGGGACGAACACGCCGTCGCACGCGTGCAGGACGTCCTGGACCGAACTCTGACCCCGCTGAGCGATCACCGCGGATCGAAGGAGTACCGGCTCGCGGTCGCAAAGAGCCTCGTCGAGAAGTTCTGGTGGGAGGGACGGGCGTGACGCTGGTGGGCCGGCCCGTTCCGCACGAGAGCGCCCGAGGCCATGTCACTGGCGAGGCGCTCTACACGGACGACCTGCTCGGGCGCCTTCCCGGCCTCCTCCACGCCTGGCCGGTGCTCGCCCCCCATGCGCACGCCCGTCTCGTGCGTCTCGACGTGTCGGCTGCAACGAACGAACCCGGCGTGCTGACGGTGCTCACGGGAGACGATGTGCGTGGTGAGGGGGATACAGGACCGACACGCCACGACGAGCCGCTGTTTCCCGCCGAGGTGATGTTCCACCGACAGCCTGTCGCCTGGGCCCTCGCCGACACGCTGGAGGGGGCCCGTCGCGGTGCTGCCCGCGTGGTGGCGGAGTACGAAGAGCTGCCCGCAATCCTCACCATCCAGGATGCCATTGCCGGTGAAAGCTTCCTCACCCCTCCGCTGCGGCTGGCCAGAGGTGATCTGGGGGTCATGACCACCAGCGCGCTGCGGTTCGAAGGAGAGCTGTCTATCGGCGGACAGGAGCACTTCTATCTCGAAACACAGTCGGCCCTGGCCTGGATCGACGAGACCGGCGGTGTCGTGGTTCAGTCATCCACGCAGCATCCGTCCGAGACGCAGGAGATCGTGGCGCGCGTCCTCGGCCTGGCGCGGCACCAGGTGACTGTCGAGTGCCTGCGGATGGGAGGAGCGTTCGGGGGCAAGGAAACGCAGGCCAACACGTGGGCAGCCATCGCCGCGCTGGGCGCCGCAAAAACAGGGCGCCCGGTGCGCGTCAGGCTCACCCGCGCGCTGGACATGTCGCTGACCGGCAAGCGGCATCCCTATCTGGCGCGTTACGTCGCAGGGTTCTCCGCCACCGGGGAGCTCGAAGCCGTGCGGCTCTGGCTGTGGTCCGACGGCGGCTGGAGCCTCGACCTGTCGGAACCGATCATGTGGCGGTCGCTGTTCCACTGCGACAATGCGTACCACCTGCCTGCCGTAGAGGCCATCGGCCGCGTCTGCCGTACGCACAAGACCTCGCAAACGGCCTTCCGCGGTTTCGGGGGGCCGCAGGCGATGGTCGTCATAGAAGAAGTCATGACGCAGGCGGCGCATCGCCTCGGACTGCCGCCGCACGTCGTCCGCGAGCGCAACTTCTATAGGGAGAGCGACACCACCCAGTACGGCCAGACGGTCGAAGGGGCGGACCGGCTTCGCACGATCTGGAGCACACTCGGCGAGACCAGTGCGTTCGAGCGGCGGCGAGCCCAGGTGGACGCGTTCAACCGCGCACACCTCCACGTCAAGAGAGGGCTGGCCATCACGCCGGCGAAGTTCGGCATCTCCTTCACCGCCGCGTTCTACAACCAGGGCAGCGCCCTTGTTCTCGTCTACCGCGACGGCAGTGTGCAGGTGAATCACGGCGGGACGGAGATGGGTCAGGGGCTGTTCACGAAAATCCGGCAGATCGCCGCTGACAGCCTGGGGGTGCCCGCGGAGTGGATCCGGCTGATGCCCACCCGGACCGACAAGGTCCCAAACACCTCGGCAACAGCCGCCTCCGCGGGGACGGATCTCAACGGCGCCGCGGTTGACGACGCGTGCCGGCAGATCGCCGGACGGCTGTCGGCTGTCGCGGCCGGACATCTCGACTGCGACCCGTCGGCCGTCCGCTTTGCCGGCGGGGTCGTCTCGGCCCGCGGACGGTCCATTCCGTTTGCGGACCTCTGCGAGTCAGCCTACAGGGAACGCGTCCCGCTCTTTGCACAGGGCTTCTATCGCACGCCCGACATCCACTTCGACCCCGCGGCGGGGCGCGGCCGCCCGTTCCATTACTTTGCGTACGGGGCCGCCGTATCGGAGGTGGAGGTGGATGGTTTCACCGGCGCATACCGTTTCCTGCGCACGGACATCCTGCAGGATGTCGGCGAATCGATTTCTCCGGTCATCGACAGGGGACAGGTCGAAGGAGGGTTCGTTCAGGGTGTCGGCTGGCTCACACTGGAGGAGCTTCTCTGGGACGATCGGGGGCGCCTCGCGACGGGAGGCGCGTCCACGTACAAGCTGCCGTCCTGGACCGAGGTGCCGGAGGTCTTTCACGTGGACTTCCTGCCGCGTGCTGCTCAACCGGGTGTCATCTCCGGCAGTAAAGCCGTCGGAGAGCCGCCACTGATGCTTGCAATCTCCGTACGTGAGGCGCTGCGCGACGCGGTGAAATCCTTTTCGACCGGGTCGAATTCCCCGCCGGTAACGTTCGACAGCCCCGCGACCCCGGAGCGCATCTTCTTTGCGATTCAAGAGGTGAGATTGCGCAACAGGCCGACAACCCGGACGCCGACAGCCCCTGCTACCGGGCTCGCCAGGCTGAATGCTGCAGATCGCGCTGGCTTCGTTGCGGCGCTGGGTTGGGTGTTCGAGGGGTCACCGTGGGTTGCCGAACGTGTCTGGTCACAGCGCCCGTTCACGAGCCTCGAGGCGCTCCATACGTCGATGGTCAGCGAGGTCGCTCGGGCAAGCCGGGAGGAGCAACTTCAGCTGCTGTGCGCCCACCCCGACCTCGGGGAGCGCGCACGCGCCATGAGCGATGCCTCCCTTGACGAGCAGGCTGGTGCCGGCCTTGGGGGCCTGTCGCCGGAGGGACACCGGGGGCTGCAGGAGCTGAACGCCGAGTATCGCCGGAAGTTTGGCTTCCCCTTCCTGTACGCCGTGAAGGGGAGCACGCCGGATCAGATCCTGGAGGCACTCGTCCGGCGCCTGCCCCGCAGCGGCGACGAGGAGTTCGCCGAGGCACTGGCCCAGGTGTCACGCATCGCGCGCTTCAGGCTGGAGGAGGGAGTCTGAGTCAACTCCCAATTCCCAACCTCCAACTCCCAACTCCCAACCTCCAACTCCCAATACCGACGGAACTCCCGGGCGTTGGGCGTTGGGCGTTGGGAGTTGGGCGTTGGGAGTTGGGAGCGGCCCCACGCGCTGTGATCGCGGCGCACCACGTGGGAAACTGCGGGGCACGGAGCAGGCGGAGCGCACGGAGCAGGGCACATCACGGAGACGCGGAGTCACGGAGACGAAC
>JACCXG010000215.1 GCA_013697225.1 Acidobacteriota bacterium | reverse complement strand
TGCCGTATTACTCCACGAAGCGGCGCGGCAGCGGTCTCGGCCTGGCCATCGTCCGCAGAATCGTCGTGGAGCACGGCGGCAGCATCGAGGTGCACGACAACGCACCGCACGGGACGCGATTCGTCATCGAGGTGCCGCTCTGACGAAGTGTCCGGTTGCCAGTCTCCAGTTGCCGCTGCCGGCATCCGGTCGCCAGTCGGCGGTTGCCAGTTGCCGGTCTCGGGGCGACTCGCGGGTTGCCAGTTCCCCGGGCTTTCGCGGTGTGCAGTGCCCGGCTCCCGACTTGGAAGCACCGTCCCTCGAATGCGAGTTGGAGGAGCAGCTGGCACTCCGGAACGCGCAACTTGAAACTACTCGAAAGCGAGCACTGGTAACTGGAAACTGGTGACTGGTAACTGACTCGTGAGTTCTCTGTGAAACCCACCGTTCTCATTGTGGACGACGAAGCCGGCGTGCGGAGTGCGCTGAGCGGTGTCCTGCGGGATGAAGGCTACCAGGTGGATGCGGTGGAGAGCGGCGAGGCCTGTCTCGAGCGGACGGCGCGCGCCGCGTACGACGTCATCGTGCTCGATATCTGGCTCCCCGGAATCGACGGCCTCATCACCCTGGAACGGTTGCGTCAGCGGCACGTGGACGTCCCGATCGTCATGATCTCCGGCCACGGCAACATCGAGTCGGCGGTGCGGGCCATCAAAGTGGGGGCGTTCGACTTCATCGAAAAGCCGCTGTCGCTCGAGAAGACGGTGCTCGTCGTGGGCAACGCGCTCAGGCAGCGCCGGCTCGAGGCAGAGAACCGCGTCCTCCGCGCGCATGTGGACCGCCGGTTCACGATGGTGGGGGACAGCTATGTGATGCGGCAGCTGCGCGAGCAGGTGGCGATGGCAGCGCCGACCAACGGGCGGGTGTTGATCTACGGGGAGAACGGCACCGGAAAGGAGCTCGTTGCGCGAAGCGTGCACGCGCTCAGCCGGCGGCGCGCGGGGCCCTTCGTGGAGGTGAACTGCGCCGCAATCCCGGAGGAGCTCATCGAAAGCGAGCTGTTCGGCCATATGCGGGGAGCGTTCACCGGGGCCACGGCCGACCGTCGCGGCAAGTTCGAGCTGGCGGACGGCGGAACGCTGTTCCTGGACGAGATCGGCGACATGAGCCTGAAGACCCAGGCGAAGGTCTTGCGCGCCCTGCAGGAGCAGGTGGTGGAGCCGGTCGGCGGGGCCACGAGCGTGCGTGTCGATGTCCGGGTGCTGGCCGCTACGAACAAGGAGTTGCCGGCCGAGATCCGCCTCGGCCGCTTCCGGGAGGATCTGTACTTCCGGTTGAACGTGATCCCCATCTTCGTTCCGCCGCTGCGTGATCGGCCCGACGACATCCTGCTCCTGGCCGACCACTTCATGGCAGAGCTCGCCAGGGAATACGGGCGCCGGCCCAAGAAGCTGGATTCCGGGGCCGCGGCCGGGCTGGGAAGCTACCGGTGGCCCGGGAACGTCCGCGAGCTCCGGAACGTTATCGAGCGGCTGCTGATCATGGTCCAGGGAGACACCATCACCCTGGCGGATCTCTCGTTTCTCGAGGGAACGGCGGCAGCTCCCGGCGAAATGCCCAGGGGAGCGGCGCTGCCCCTGCACCAGGCCCGCGACCAGTTCGAACGGGGCTACATCCTCGAGGCGCTCGCCGCCCAGCACGGGAACATCTCCAGGACCGCCGAGGCGCTGGGGGTCGAGCGAAGCAACCTCTATCGGAAGATGCGGGCCTTCGGCATCGCTCCTTCGCGGCGTGCGGAGGGGGAAGAGGAGCTCGTCTAATTAAATACGCCGGGGCGGGTTACCGCATCCAACGCATTGGAATGGCCTCGGAGGCCAACCGGCGCCAAGACTCAGGAACTCCTGCCAGCGTGGGGCCTACCCAAGCTCTGCCACGCCATCCAGTGACGGCCCAAAAACTGCATTCGGTCACGTGCGGGCTGCAATTGGGCCCAATTACCTTGCAAGTCGCAGGAGGATGCCGATGGTTCGTTTGAAATCGCTGGTTCGGTGTACAGGGGTGGTCCTAATGGCCACCTTGCTGCTGCCAGCTGTCAGTTCTGCCCAGATGACGCGCGGCAGCGTGTCGGGCACGGTGCGGGATACGTCGGGTGCGGTGGTGCCCGGTGCCACGGTCACGGTGACGAACGTCGACACCAACGCCACAC
>JACCXG010000200.1 GCA_013697225.1 Acidobacteriota bacterium | reverse complement strand
CCGGATTTCGAGAACACGATTGCCGCCCTGGAGAAGACCGGACGGACGCTCGAGCGTGTTGTACGTCTGTTCTCCGTGATGAGCGACAGCCTGAGCACCCCGGAATTCCAGCGGCTGGATCGGGAGTGGCAGCCGAAGCTTTCCGGCGCCGAGGACGAGATCGTCTTCAACGCGAGACTGTTCACGCGCATCGAGGCGGTGCACGCCTCGCTCGGCCAGAAGGGACTGGCTCCGGATCAGGAGCGTCTTGCGCGGCGTGTGCACGAGCGCTTCGTGCGGCGTGGCGCGAGGCTGGACAGCGACGCGAAGGCCCGTCTCTCAGCGATCAACGGGGAGCTTGCCGGCCTCTTTTCCGATTTCAGCGCCAAGGTCCTTGCCGACGAGAACACATGGACCGTCCTCGACGATGCATCCGCTCTCGTCGGGCTGCCTGACTCGCTGGTGTCGGCCGCCAAGGCTGCGGCTGAGGAGCGCGGGCTTGCCGGCAAGTGGGCGATTGTGAATACCCGCTCGATCGTCGACCCGTTCCTGACCTTCTCCGCGCGCCGGGACGTTCGCGAAGCGGTCTGGCGGAAGTTCAAGAACCGTGGCGACAACGGTGACGCGAACGATACGAAGAGCACGATCGCGCAGATCGTACGCCTCCGGGCCGAACGGGCGAAGCTGCTCGGGTATGCGACCCACGCTCACTGGCGCATGTCCGACACAATGGCCGGCGACCCAGGAGCCGCCCAGGCCCTGATGGAGAAGGTCTGGCCAGCGGCGGTCGCCCGCGTGAAGGAAGAGGTCGCGGACATGCAGGCCGTGGCCGCGAAGGAAGGGGACACGCTCACCATCGAGCCGTGGGATTACCTCTTCTACGCGGAGAAGGTTCGCAGGGCCCGGTACGACCTGGATCAAGCGGCTCTCAAGTCCTACTTCGAGCTCAACAACATCGTGGCGGCCGCGATCTGGTCGGCCGAGCGGCGTTACGACATCACCTTCGCCGAGATCACGGGGAAGGTGCCGGTGTTCCACCCCGACGTGCGCGTCTGGGAAGTGACGGACAGCGCGACGGGCGCCCATCGCGCGCTCTTCTACATGGACAACTTTGCGCGGGCCGGCAAACGCTCGGGCGCGTGGGCGGCAAGCTACCGCGTCCAGCACCGGCTCGACGCCGGCGCGACGGCCATCACCTCGAACAACAACAACTTCGTCAAAGCGGACGCGGGGCAGCCGGTTCTGATTTCCTTCGACGATGCCGAAACGCTGTTCCATGAGTTCGGGCACGCCATTCACGCCATCCTTCAGGACATCACCTACCCTGGCCTGGCCACGACACCACGCGATTTCGTCGAGTACCCCTCGCAGGTGAACGAACAGTGGCTGCTCACGCGGGAGGTGCTCGACCGGTTCGCGCTTCACCACGAGACGGGGGAGCCGATGCCGCAGGCGGTCGTCGAGCGGATCAGGAAGGCCGAGACGTTCAACCAGGGCTACGCCACCGTCGAGTACCTTGCCGCGGCGCTGGTGGACATGGAGCTGCACACGAGGGCAGAAGCGGTTGCGGATGCCAGCGCATTCGAACGTCAGGTGCTCGAGCGGATCGGGATGCCTCGCGAGATCGCGCTGCGGCACCGGCTGCCGCAGTTCAACCACCTCTTTGCGAGCGACGCCTACTCGGCCGGGTACTACAGTTACCTGTGGTCCGATGTCATGGCGGCCGATACGTGGCAGGCATTCCTCGAGGCTGGCGGCCCATGGGACAAGGCCGTCGCCGACCGGCTGCGGAAGCACATCCTGTCGGACGGCAATGCCATCGATCGCGCCGAAGCGTACCGGCGGTTCCGCGGGCGCGACCCCGACGTGAAGGCGCTCCTTGCCGGGCGCGGGTTCCCCGCCGACTGAAGGTCCGCGGGAGACGGCCCGGGCAGGCCATCCCCCGCAGTGTTCCGCTAGAGCTAGAAGAAGAACTTCAAGACCAGTTCGACCGTGCGCGCGGTGCTCACCGTGCTCGTGATTCTTCCGAACGTGTTCGGCGCGTTGATGTCGCGGGCCGGCGGTCCAAAGCTTGGCGTATTCGTCAGGTTGAAGGCCTCGGCCCGGAACTCGAAGTAGCGCTCACCCCCCGCGTGGAACCGTTTCGCCAGTACGGCGTCGATGTTCCGGTAGCCTGGCGCGCGTGCCACACCAATCCCGCAGTCTCCCCATGTGCCTCGGGGAGCGCGGGAGAAGGCATTGATGTCGAGCCACCTGTCGATGCTCTGATCGGCCGGTTTGGGATCACCTACGCAGTTCGGCCGCTCGTTGCCGCGCACCCCCTGGAGCGAGGGGTTGCTGCCGTCGGTGACGGTGATCGGAAAGCCGCTCCGCGCCTGGAAGATGCCGCTCAACCGCCAGCCCCCGAGTACGCCGTTCACAAGGGGGGAGGCGTCGCTTCCCCAGCGGCGTCCCTGGCCGAAGGGCAGTTCGTAGTTGGCTGAGAAGACAAGGTTGTGGCGCGCGTCGAAGAATGCCGGCCCGTAGTTCCACTCCGGCTCGTAGGCGTTCATCCAGTAGGCCCCTTCCGCCGCAACTCCACCCGACCCGTAGTAACCAAGATTGTTCGTGCGGGTACGGCTGAGAGTGTAAGAGGCCAGGTACTCGAAGCCGTCCTGAAGGCGCTGACGGAGGCTGGCCTGCAGCGCGTTGTAGTCACT
>JACCXG010000173.1 GCA_013697225.1 Acidobacteriota bacterium | reverse complement strand
GCGTCCGGACCGCGAGCGCGGCCGTCCTGGAAGGATCGATCGCGACGCTCGGCAGTCAGTACGTCCTCGGCCTGCGCGCGAAGAGCTGTATCACGGGCGACGTCCTCGCCGACGAGCAGGCGCAGGCGGCCCGAAAGGAAGAGGTCCTGGGTGCACTGAGTCAGATTGCGAGCCGCTTCCGGACGCGACTGGGTGAATCGCTCGCTACCATCGAGAAACACTCGGTGCCGATCGAGGAGGCGACAACCCCGTCGCTTGAAGCGCTGAAGGCCTACAGCGTCGCGTGGAAAGCGGTCATGTCAGCGGGCTGGATGAGTGCCCTGCCGCTCTACCAGCTTGCAATCATGATCGATCCCGATTTCGCGATGGGCCATGCTCAGGTCGGGTTCGGCTACAGCGTCATGGGAGAGTCGGCGCTGGCGCGCCCGAGCACACTCAAGGCCTACCAGCTGCGCGATCGGGCCAGCGACGTCGAACGCTTCTTCATCGAAACACTGTACGACCGCGATTTCACGGGCAATCTGGAGCGGGAGCAACGGACATTGGAAGCGTGGGCCGAGAGCTACCCGCGCGATGCACGCCCTCACGGATTGGTGTCGGGTTTGGCCATGACGAGCACCGGTCAATGTGAGTTGGCGATCGCGGAAGCCGACAAGGCCATCGCGCTGGATCCCGACCTGACCCCGGCGTATGCCAACAGGGCATTCAATCAGCTCTGCCTGAATCGCCTTGACGATGCGTTGCTGACCGTCCGTCGCGCGGCGGAGCGGAAGCTGGAATCCGCCGAGCTGCTTTTGACACGATATTTCGTCGCCTTCCTGAAGGGCGCCGATGACGAACTCAGACTGACGGCGGCGATCGCCAGGACGAGCCCCGCCGCGGAAGACATCATCTCGCACGTGGAGGCGCTGGCGCTGGCTCGCTCCGGCCGCTTGCACGAGGCGAGACGGATGTCCGCGGTTCCCGTCGAGATCGCGCAGCGGTCGGGTCGGCACGAGCGGGCCGGCTTGTTCGAAGCCGCCACAGCCGTATGGGAAGCATTTTATGGGAATGCGGCCGCAGCGAGGCGGAGCGCGGCCAAGGCATTGAAGCTCGGAAGGGGCCGCGACGTGGACTATGCCGCGGCATTCGCGCTGGCCCTCTCAGGTGATCTGGCACAATCGCGAGGTCTCGCCCAGGATCTCGCGCGCGAGTTCCCCGAGGATACGTCGGTTCAATTCATATATCTGCCGACGCTTCGAGCCCTGTTCGCATTGAACATTCCTGATGCGGCAGCGGCGATTCAAGCGCTGCAGACCGCCTCGCGCTACGATCTCGCTCTTGGGGGCGTCGGTTTCATCGGACGCTTCGGCGGCCTGTACCCCATCTACGTTCGCGGAGTGGCGTACCTCGCGGCACGCCAACCCGCCGAAGCCGCCGCCGAGTTCCAGAGGATTCTCGATCACCGAAGCATCGTGCTCGTCGATCCCATGGATGCCATGGCGCGCCTGCAGCTGGCGAGAGCGCTCGTGCTCTCGGGCGACACCGCGAAGGCGAAAAGCGCCTACAACGATCTCTTTACGCTGTGGAAGAACGCCGACCCCACGATCCCGATCGTCAACGAAGCACGAGCGGAATACGCAAGGCTACAGTGAGCCCCGCCGAGAGAAAGGCCCGCTTCAGACCACGCTGCGGCTGGTCCAACTGAAACGCGATTCCAGGATGGTTCAGGGGAGGCATTCCGAATCGAGCAGATCGACAAGCGCTTGAAAGGGGCGATCATTGAAACCGATCCACGAGCATCAGATTGCTCCCCGCGCTCTCCACCACTGAGAAGACGAGCGAGCGCTCGTCGGGCGACAGCGTCACGCCGAACCAGAACGGTTTGTCCAGATGGCGCAGCGTCGAACGTTGACGTGTCCTCAAATCGAAGAAATCGACCGAAGCCTTGCTGGACGTATCGTTCAGCGCCACGAAATAGAGCCCACGCTCACCGACAGCAAAGTTGAGGCTGTAGCTCAAACCTTCGACAACGGGGACTTCGGCGCCGCCATCGACTGGAACCCGCCAGATGGAACTCGGAGACCTCGACAACTTTGCGTAATACAGAAAGCCGTCTCTAGATTCGATTGCGGCGATGCCGCCCTGCCGCGTTATCTGGGTTGGGGACCCTCCCGCCGCCGGCATTCGCCAGACCTCATCCCGGCCGGTCCTGTTCGATCCGAAATAGATCCACCGGCCGTCGCGCGACCATCGGGCTTCCCCCTCGTACGCTGGATCGTTGGTCAGTTGAGTGACTTTGCCGCTGTCCGGCTGAAGTAGATACAGGTCCCCCGGACCCGCTCGTCGCGAGTCGAAGAGAATCATCTGCCCGTCAGGCGACCACCGGGGATTGGAGCACTGTGGTCCTCCCATGGACGTCACCTGCAGCGGGTTCGAGCCGTCTCTGTCAGCGATCCAAATCTCTTCCGATCCTGATCGGGTCGATGTGAAGGCCAGCCGTTTTCCGTCCGGCGAATAGTGAGGCGTGTGTTCGTCGAACGTCGAGTTGAAGGCGGCGAGCGCGATTGGATTCGTCGATGTCGCTGGCAGCGCGAGCTGGTAAAGTGCCGTGTCTCTGGAGCGTGCGGCATACACGAGCCGACCCCTTCCTGAGATGCTGATACCGGTGGCCTGCTCACCAAAGGGCAGTAATTCGAGTCTCGGCGGTTGACTCGACTGCGACACAGGTGACACTTTCGCTGTCCGCGACAAGCCGAGATGCCCACCCGCCGAGAACACGAGTTCGCGCCCGTCCGGGGTCCAGGCGACGCCGAACACACCGTGGTCGTCCGCGGTGAGCTGGCGCGGAGTGCCGCTCGGAGCCGGACCTGACGTGAGCGGCACGAGAACGAGCGCGTGGCGCCCCACGCCGCGTGCCCGCAGAAACGCGAGGTGCCGTCCGTCGGGCGACACGACTGGACTATGGTCGTGCTGTCCGACCCCCGGAGCATCTGTGAGGCGCCGTTGCTGCGAGCCATCAACTGAGATCAGCCAGATGCCTCGCGCGCCATTGGGGGAGGTCGCGCCACCAACGGCGAGCCATCCGTCCGGCGTCCAGGAGAGATTGCTGAGGGGCCTGACGCTACTGGGAATGGGCGGCGGGAAAATCGTGGCAATGGTCTTTTCCGCGCCGCCGTGCGCCGGGATCACTATCAGGTCGGCCGCAGCGTACGGTGACGCGACGCGGAGGAATGCAATGAAGCGCCCATCTGGTGACCAGGCAGGCGAGTCGTCTCCCGCCGGATTCGTCGTGAGGCGCACGGGTTCCCCGGGCCCCGCCAACTTGACGTAAATGTCGTAGTTGTCCTGCGACGGGCCGTCCCAGGAAAAGGCGACCCGGCTTCCGTCGGGCGAGAGGCTCGGCATCTGCTCGAATCCCGGATACGCGGTCAGCGGAACCGCGAGGGCAGGCGCAGGCCTGACCGCTCCCGGGCCGCGCATCACCGTGAGGAATGCCACCACGAGCAAGGCCGCCGCGATCATCGCTCCTGCGAGCCACGCTTTCCTGATTCCGCGTTCGGGCGTCACGGGGGAAGGTTCGCTGGGCGCGTCGCTCGGCGGCTCTGGCGACGACGTGCATGACGGCGTGATCGCCCTCACCTCCGCACTGAACCGGTAGCCGTGCTTCGGTACCGTCTCGATCCAGCGTGCGCCATCCGCGCCGAGCGCTTTGCGAAGCGCGGAGACCTGAAACGAGAGGTTGGCCTCTTCGACAAAGGTGTCGGGCCACAGCGCATTCATCAACTCGTGCTTCGAGAATGCACGCCCGGGGCTCTGCACGAGGAGGACGAGCAGGTCGAACGTCTTC